>JAUIEY010000034.1 GCA_030429685.1 Gammaproteobacteria bacterium | reverse complement strand
GCCATCAAAAAGTCATCGAGGAAGCACCGGCGCCCGGCATTACGCAGGAACAGCGCATGCGCATGGGAGAACGCTGCGCCGAAGCCTGCCGGCAGCTAGGCTACGTTAACGCCGGCACTTTCGAGTTTCTCTACCAGGACAACGAATTTTATTTCATCGAAATGAACACGCGTCTGCAGGTGGAACATCCGGTGACCGAACTGATCACCGGTATCGACATCGTGAAAGAACAGCTGCGTGTTGCCAGCGGCGAGAAGCTAAGTTTTAGACAGGAAGATATACAGCTGCGCGGCCATGCAATGGAATGCCGTATCAATGCGGAACACCCACGCACATTTGTGCCCTCACCCGGCCGTGTCGATACCTGGCATCCGCCGGGCGGACCCGGAGTGCGGGTCGACAGCCACATTTACAGTGGCTACTCAGTGCCGCCCTATTACGACTCAATGATCGGCAAACTGATTACCTGGGGCGATACACGCGCCACAGCGATCGCTCGTATGACCGGCGCGCTGGCGGAACTGGTGGTTGACGGCATTGACACCAATACTCTGCTGCACCGGGAAATATTCCAGCATGCTGCCTTTAAACAAGGTGGCACGGACATTCATTACCTGGAAAAACGCCTCGGCCTGTGAGCCGCGCCCGGACACGCCCATGGGCTGGCTACAGGTAGCGACAGCAGCCGGTCAAAGCCAGCCGGAAGATCTTGAAGCGGCTTTCAGTGAACTGGGCGCGGTCGCCGTCTGGCTCAGCGATGCCGGTGACAACCCGGTACTTGAGCCGGCCCCCGGCGAGACGCCCGGCTGGCCGGCCACCATCGTGACCGCCCTATTCGAGGCAACTCAGGGCGAAGCCGCTCTGCGCCAACGCCTGCAACAGGCGCTGCCACACATCGAACTGACCCTGCAAAGCGTTGCCGAGCGCGACTGGCAGGCACAATGGCAACAGAGCCTGCAACCGCGACAATTCGGCGCGCGTCTCTGGGTGGTTCCGGATAGCAAACTGCCGGATGGATCCCTGCCGGAAGGCGGGCCGCCGACCAACGCCACGGTGGTGACGCTGCAGCCGGGTATGGCCTTTGGCACCGGTGAGCACCCTACCACCGCCATGTGTCTGGAGTGGCTGGCAGCGCAACAACCAACAGGCAAGCGGGTGATCGATTATGGTTGCGGCAGTGGTTTGCTGGCCATCGCCGCGCTGGCATTGGGCGCCCGCGAATGCTGCGCCGTCGATATTGACCCGCAGGCGCTGACCGCGACGCGCCAGAATGCCGCCCGCAACGACTGCCTGGAGCAGCTGTTTATCGTCAAACCCGATGCCGTTCCGGCCACCACGCAGTATGATGTGATGGTTGCGAATATTTTGAGCGGAACCCTGATCGAACTGGCTGGGGACTTGTGCCAATTGACTCACAGCGGAGCCGCTGTGGCACTGACTGGCATACTGGCGCATCAGGCTGATGACGTGATTGCAGCATGGTCAGATTGGGCCGAACTGGCAATTACCAATCAGCAGGATGACTGGGTACTACTCAGCGGAACCCGGCTCGAAAACACCGACCAATAGCGAACTGAATTGCGATGTATACGCAGTGCCCCGAATGTGAAACAACTTTTAGGCTCAGCGCTGACGCTCTGCGGCAGGCCAAGGGCAAGGTGCGCTGTGGTGATTGCAATGCAGTATTCAACGCACTGGAATACCTGGCGGAAGAAGTTGATCAAACCACCGGCGAAGTTGCGGCGGCGGATTTTGCCGCTAGCGGCTGGACCAGTAGCGCTGCCAATCCCAGCGGCGATGTCGACCCCGATCTGGAAGCCTATGAAAGGTCGGCCTATACCGAGGAAGACGATGATGACGATGACGACGGCGCCATCCTCTACATTGGCGACGGTGATGATACGGATGACAACGATGTTATCGACGGTGACGACGACGATGTCGGCGACAGCGATTTTGACGAATCCATCTGGGACAGCATACCCGGCATCGCCGAGCCGCAGGAGGCTGACGAAGCCGAGGAGACTGACGAGGCCGAAGAGACTGGCCAGGCCCGGGAAATTAACCAAGTCGAGGAATTAGCGGAACCGGAAATTGCCGCGCAATTCGTCAGCGACCGGAATGACGACGCAGCCGCGGACGAAGCAGCAGACGCAACGGAAACTGCGACAGAAGACAGCGATGATCTTGAATTCAACGTTCCGGAAGACAAATGGACAAATTTTTTCGGCCCCCTGCCCAAGGGTCAGGTCGCTTCGGTATGGCAACCGCCGGCGCTAAGCGATGCGGACGCCGACATGGACGTGACTGATGCGTCAGCCGAGGCCGAAGTCGAGGCCGCCGACAATCGCAACGAACCCGCCCCGGACGAAGAATTCGCACCGCAATGGCCGGCACCCGCAAAAAAATCCCGTTCCGGCGGCCTGTTGCTCATCGCGGCCATTGTTGCTGCGGCGGGCTTGTTCAGCCAGCTGGTGCACTATAACCGCGACCGGCTCGCAGCCAACCCGACATACGGCCCACAGATCAGGGAACTGTATGCGACGCTCGGCAGCGAACTGTATCCGGAGTGGGATATCAACGATTTCGAAATTCGCGGCTCTGAAGCCATTGCCGGCGAATCCGGTGCCGACATCATGGATATCCGCGCCCAGATTGCCAACACAGGTGAACATGCTGTCGGACTGCCGCGCCTGCGGGTCGTGTTGCGCGATCGCTGGTCGAATCCGGTGGCGGCCAGTGATTTTGGTCCGGCCGAATACGCAACCGGCAGCGCCCCTGCCGGGTTGTTGCAGCCAGGTGAGGTCACCAGCGCGCATGTCAGTATTCAGGATCCGGGTGCGGGGGCACAGGGTTTTGAACTGGAACTTTGCCTGCCCCGGCGCCACAGCGGCCTGGAGTGCACCGGCCAGCCATTCAAGTGAACGGCTTCAGCATCGGTCACCATCGCATTGCGGGCAGATGCTTACTGGCGCCCATGGCCGGACTGACCGATCAGGCTTTCCGCAATCTTTGCCGCGAACACGGTGCGGCACTGGCCGTATCGGAGATGACCACAGCCGACACCAGGCTGTGGCACAGCCCCAAAAGCCGCAGCCGGCTGGTGCTGGAAGGTGAAAACGGCCTGCGTGTGGTGCAGATAGCGGGCAGCGAGCCCGCACAGCTTGCTGCGGCAGCCCGTGCCGCTGCCGCAAGAGGCGCCGACATCATTGATATCAACATGGGCTGCCCGGCAAAAAAGGTGTGCAACAAATTGTCGGGCTCGGCGCTGCTGCAGGATGAACAGCTGGTCGCCGCTATCCTCAGTGCCGTAGTGGCAGCAACCGATTTGCCGGTAACCCTCAAAATCCGTACCGGCTGGAACCGGGAAAACCGCAATGGCCCGCGCATCGCCCGCATCGCCGAACAATCTGGCGTGGTATCGCTGTCGGTGCACGGCCGCACGCGAGCCTGCATGTTCAAAGGTGAAGCAGAGTACGACACTATCCGCGAAATAAAGCAGTCGGTCAGCATTCCGGTAATCGCCAACGGCGATATCGATTCGCCGCAAAAAGCGGCCGATGTTCTGGCTCTGACCGGCGCTGACGCCATCATGATAGGCCGCGGTGCACTAGGCAGGCCTTGGATATTCGGGCAGATAAACGAATTTCTTAACATGCCCGACGAAAGCCCGGGGCTAAACTCAGGTTGCGCAAAAAATAGCCAAAAAAGTTCTTTCGCCGGCTTCCAAAGTCTCCCCGGGAACAGCGTCCGTGATATTATGCTCGCTCACCTTTACGCGCTTCACCGGTTGCATGGCGAAAACCGGGGTGTGCGGATTGGCAGAAAGCATCTGACCTGGTACTGCAGGTACCTTCAGGATGCAGAAGAATTTCGCAACGCTGTTGTAAGGGTGGAGACCGCAGCAGAACAGTTGCAACTGACACAAGCATTTTTCGACAAAAACTAATAATTGGCGGACGAGCAGCTGCGCGTTCGCAGCGGAGCGTTATTCAGTGCCTACCAAAAGCGAATCGGCGAAAAGCAAAACGGGTAAATCCAAAAAGCGCAAAATCAGCAAAAAACAATTACACAGCCGGAACCGGCTGCTGAGCAGCTTCACTGAAGACGCCATGCGTTCGTACTTCAAAAACCTGAACGGCCACAAACCCGCGGCTATATACCGCATGGTACTGGGTGAGGTGGAGCCACCGCTGCTTCGGGCTGTAATGGATTATACCAAAGGAAATCAAACACTTGCGGCTGAAATGCTGGGGCTCAACCGGGCCACGTTGCGCAAGAAGCTGAAACAGTACGACCTGCGCGGCTGATCGTTATGACAGGCAAGCTACGCGCACTGATCAGCGTCTCCGACAAAACCGGTGTGGTTGATTTCGCCCGGCAACTGCACGCTCAGGGAACTGAAATTCTCTCCACCGGCGGCACAGCAAAAGCATTACGTGATGCCGGAATCAACGTCACTGATGTTGCGGCTGTCACCGAATTTCCGGAAATCATGGATGGCCGTGTCAAAACCCTGCATCCGCGCATTCATGGCGGGCTGCTGGGGCGGGGCGAACAGGATGCTGCAGTCATGGCCGAGCACGGCATCCGGGCGATCGATATTCTGGTGGTCAATCTGTATCCCTTCGAGCAAACCGTAGCGCGGGAGGATTGCACACCTGAGCTGGCGATAGAAAACATCGACATAGGCGGCCCCGGAATGCTGCGCGCGGCGGCGAAAAATCACGCGCATGTAACCGTGCTGGTCGACCCTGCAGACTATGACGGTGTTATCGCTGCGCTGAGCAACAACGGGTCGATTCCGCTGGAACAGCGTCGCAGCCTGGCAAAGAAGGCATTTGGCCATACCGCCTGCTACGACGCAGCCATCTGGAATTATTTTCAGTCTCAGGATAATGCCGCGGAATTTCCGCAGCGCCTGCCGCTCGGCCTGACGCTGCAAAATACGCTGCGCTACGGAGAAAATCCGCATCAGTCAGCTGCGCTGTACGCCACTGGCGGGCAGACCAGCGGCACGCTGATCGCATCGCGACAACATCAGGGCAAGGAGTTGTCTTTTAATAACATTGCCGACGCCAATGCCGCGCTGGAATGTGTCAAAGCCCTCGACGGCAATGGCTGTGTCATCGTCAAACATGCCAACCCCTGCGGCGTGGCCATGGATGACGATGCGGAGCAGGCCTACCAGAAGGCCTATGCCTGCGATCCCACTTCGGCTTTCGGCGGCATCATCGCCTTTAACAGCGAACTCACTCGGGCGGCAGCCGAAGCCATCGTGGCACAGCAGTTTGTCGAGGTGGTGGTAGCCCCCGCGTATGCGGCAGGTGCGGTGGAGGCTTTCGCCGGCAAACAGAACGTGCGGGTACTGGAATGCGGCCCGTGGGACCAGGACACGGCCGGCAGCCGGGTGTTTCAGCAGATTGAAGGCGGCATGCTGGTGCAGGACAAAGACATTGCAGATGTCCATCGCGAAGATCTGCGGGTCGTGACCAAACGCCAGCCTGACGAACAGGAAATCAGCGATGCCCTGCTGGCATGGCGTGTTGCGCGCTACGTTAAATCCAATGCCATTGTGTATGGCAAGAACAACGCGATTCTGGGCATCGGTGCCGGCCAGATGAGCCGTATCATGAGCGCCCAGATTGCCGGTCAGAAAGCAGCAGAAGCCGGGCTCGACCTGAATGGCGCAGCGATGGCGTCGGATGCTTTTTTTCCGTTTCGCGACGGTATCGATGTTGCCGCAGGACTCGGCATCAAGGTTGTCATTCAGCCTGGCGGGTCGATGCGCGATCAGGAAGTGATCGATGCCGCGGATGAACACGGCATTGCAATGCTATTCACCGGCATGAGGCACTTCCGGCACTAATGAAAGTCTTAGTCGTAGGCAGTGGCGGTCGCGAACATGCGCTGGCCTGGGCGCTGGCAAAATCACCACGCGTGAGCCAGGTACTGGTGGCCCCCGGCAACGCCGGCACGGCAGCTGAACCAGGTGTCGAAAACGTGCCGGTCGGTGCGGAAGACATTGAAGGCCTGCTGGAGCTGGCCAGAACCGCACAGCTTGACCTGACCGTGGTAGGCCCGGAAGCACCGCTGGTGGCCGGGATTGTTGATCGCTTTCAAAAGCATGGCCTGAAAATTTTCGGACCTACTGCCGCGGGCGCGCGCCTGGAAGGCTCCAAGGCCTATACCAAGGATTTTCTGCAGCGCTATCAGATTCCCACGGCTGGCTACCAGAATTTCACTGACATGGATGCCGCACTCGCTCACGTCGAGACCTGCACCATTCCGACAGTGATCAAGGCCGACGGCCTCGCCGCGGGTAAAGGCGTCATCATTGCGCACAGCCGTGACGAAGCTGCTGCCGCTGTCAAACGGGTGATGGACGACCGCGCTTTTGGCGCAGCCGGCAACGAAATTGTCATTGAAGACTTTCTGTCCGGCGAGGAAGCGAGTTTCATGGCCATTGTAGACGGCACCGACATTCTGCCGCTGGCAACCTCGCAGGATCACAAGGCACGTGACGACGGCGATAAGGGCCCTAACACCGGCGGCATGGGCGCCTATTCACCGGCACCGGTGATTGACAGCGCGATGGCAGAAAAAGTCATGGCCGAGGTGATGCGGCCGACGGTGGCGGGGTTGCAGCAGGACGGCGAACACTACACGGGCTTCCTGTATGCGGGACTCATGATTGGCGAGGACGGCATACCGCGCGTGCTGGAATTCAATTGCCGCATGGGTGACCCGGAAACCCAGCCCATATTGTTCCGGTTGCGGTCCGACCTGGTGGACCTGATTGAGGCCGCCCTGGCAGGCAAGCTGGCTACTGCAACTGCCGACTGGGATCCGCGTCCGTCACTCGGTGTAGTGCTGGCTGCCGGCGGCTACCCGGACAGCTACCGCAAGGGAGATGTTATCAGTGGTCTGGATGCAGACCGTTCACCCGACCTGAAAATTTTCCATGCCGGCACCAAAAACAGCGGCAACGACGTGGTCACCAGCGGTGGCCGGGTATTGTGCGCCGTTGCGCTCGGCGACAATGTAGCCGACGCCCAGACCAAAGCGTATGAACTGACCCGGCAGATCAGCTGGGACAATGTCTACTACCGTCACGATATCGGTTACCGTGCCGTGGCCCGCGACTAACACGGGAATTCAGCGCCATGCGCCAGGAACTTTCAGCTTCTTACGCATGGCTGTATCGCTGGGGTTTGTCCGGCCTGCTGACCCTGACCGCACTGGCGACGCTGTGGTTCTTCGCCGACATGGGTACGGACCAGCCGCCCCAGACCGGCAAGGTGATAATCGGCGTGCTGCTAGCAGCAATGCAGGTCGTGCTGGCCCGCACTTTCGACCGCGCCAAGCGCGTCTGGCTGGAAGGCAGCAAACTGATTGTCTACGACTTCAACCAGACGGCAGAAATTGACCTCGGCAATATTGAGTGTGTCGAGGTGATGCCCTTTTTCTGGCCGCACCGGGTGAAAGTTCTGTTCAGACAACCGACGGTGTTTGGTGACTGGGTGGTTTTTTTTCCGCGCCTGTGCGTTTCAGTCCGGCACCCTGTGATAGAGACACTCAAATCTGCTGTAGCCAGCTAGAGCTGCACACTGCAACAAAAAGGCCCCGCCTTGCGACGGGGCCTGTTTGTTTTTTCTGCCAAACAACAGCAGTTAGGGAGAGATATCGCTAACCGTTGCGGTAGTCGACGAATCACGCAACTTAATAAACAGGCTGCCATTACCGTCGTTGATCGCAGAACCTGCCAGTTCATCGATATTATTGCCATCAGCGTCCGGTAACGAAGTAACTCGCTGCGGACTATATGAACTGCCCAGAATCCTGAACTGACCGATGATGGCGCTATTGTCGACACGGCGCAATCTCACGATGGCATTCCCATTGTTCAGGTTGGTACCGTAGAACACTGCGGCGGGATCATCTGCCGTACCGTTTGCATCGGCATCCTCCAGAATTCCCAGGTCAGCACCCTCGATACCGGGGCCAAAAGCGAACACATTGGTTATCCGCACGCCGTCACTGAATCGTCGGCTTTGCAACACCGTCTTGCCCGTGGTGTTATTTTTGGCCATCACACTAAGTAGTGACTCACTACCACCCGGAGCTACGTAGGCCTCAACAGCTACAGGCGTCCAGTCAGGATTGAAGAACCGTTCCTTGAATACCGGAACGAAATCCATCGAATCCAGTGGCAGCACTTCGACTTCATTGCGCCCTGTAGTCTTGTCGACAGCCAGCACCGCAATTCCAATGTCACCGGTCGTACCGTCGCCATTGAGGTCGTTCAGGACAGCAATGTCCCGCGCATCCCAGCCCGAGTTGAAGAAGCCCAGATTAGAACTGCGCAGCAGGGAGCCGTCGGCTACTGACCGGATCTGAACCTTGATCTGGCCGTTGTCGGGGCGGAAAGCCAGCAAGGCGATGGCCGGATCGTCAGCGGTACCATCACCGTTGCCGTCACGGATGGTGTCGATCGCCACGGCCTCCCAGGCCCAGCTGAAGAAATCAATGCTATTCAGTACCGCGCCACTGGCGCCATCGATGATCTGCACCTGCGAACCGGTAGCAACGCTTTGCCGCAAAATCGCGAAATCTCCATCACCACCTGTATCTCCGGCTTCGGTCACATCGGCAACCGGCGGCGGTTCACAGGCATTGCCTATACCGTCACTGTCGCCATCAGCCTGATCATTGTTGACCACAAACTGACAGTTGCCAGGTAATCAGTTCGCCCGCTGTACAGGTGCTCTGATAGCAAGTGCCTGCGCCATAGAGTCCCGCGTATTCGGTCGGCGAATCGCCGATGCCGAGCACGTCTTCCGGCATCAGTGCCTGCAGCACCACACCCGACATTGCCGAGCCGGTGTTATTGGCCACGGTTATTTCGGCCCTGATAAAATCACCGGAACGCACCGGGTCAGGATTGATTTCGAAGTTTGCTGTCAGGGGTGTGGTCGCGGTGACCTGGGTGACAGCCTGCGCATTGGCCGCTACCGCAACAGGTACCGCTTCAACCGTCATACCCGTCAGCGCGGCTGAATTAATCAACAGCAAATCGCCGGCGCTGGCGGAATTCGACACCATTACAGTAACCAGCAGGGTTCCGGATATGCCGGGCTCAAGTGTGCCCAGGGCCCAGCTGACGGTGCCCAGACTCTCGCTCCCGCCCCCGGTCGCAGAAACAAAAGTGACGCCCGCGGGCAACGGCAGGTCAAGAGTTGCACCGGAAATCGCCAGCGATCCGTGATTGCCGTAGGTGATCGAATACACCAGTTCATCGCCGGGCGCGGCCGGGTCGGCATTGTCTTCAACGAACAGCGACAATTCCTGGCCGCTTTGCACGGTGGTGGTGACACTGACCGTATCATCCTGATTCAGGTCACCATCAATAACCGCAGCATTGACCGTCAGGTCTGTCGCATCAGCGACAGCGCCGGCGACATTGGTCCAGAACCCGACGGTAGTTGCCTGACCAGGGGCCAGGCTGCCCAGCGTCCAGACAATATCCTCACCCGCGGAACAACTGGTGGACGGACATTCGCCCTGACCGTAAACATCAGCATATTCCAGCGGATAATCCGAAAAGACATCGAAGCCGGTGGGTATTTCGGCTTCCAGAGTCACATTGGTTTCAGTGCTCATGCCGTCGTTGACAACAGTAAACTCGACCCGAACCTGTTCGCCCGGTCGCACCGGATTCGGATTAATCTCGCCTTCAACCTGCAGAGCTGCATGTGCGGCACCGGCTGACAGAGCGCACAAACAGAAAATCAGTTTGCGAATAGTCGTTCGCATGGAAATACCCCCGGGAGAGCGCAGCACAGAAAAATCACGGCCAGCAAAGTTCTCTCCCTCCCTGTTTGCTGACGGTATCAAGCCTGGTTCAAGCGGCTTAAAGAATTGTTTGTATTGTTGTTGTAGCTGACTGCTGCAGCGCCCTGCGAATGCTGTCAAAGCGTCGGCGAGAAATAAGCTACGCCTTCCTAGTGCGGTTTGCAATCCTAAAAATGTTGCAGGCTGCAACAAAGACAAATGCTGTTTCATCGGATTTTCTCCCTGGAAATCTATATTCCGGACCACAAGCGGTCTTCACATAATTCCCAGACGGACAAATGCCGGTTTGTTGCGCCGGCTAAATATGCCCGCAAACAAAAAGGAGAAGCATCTATTTTTCAGCTGGTTAGGATTGCTATTGGCCGGCACGCGCGCCGGCAGCGGATGAATCCGGGTCAGAAACGAAAACTCAGGCCGGCATTGATCTCAAACTGCCACAGCATGTCGCCGTTGACGCGAAAGGCACATATTCCGCCGCCGGGACCGGCGCCGCAGAACACTTCGCTGCTGCTGTCTACCAGCAATCCCAGTAGCCGGCTTTCGAGACGCAGACCGACGCGCGATTCGGGAAACAGCTGCCAGCCACCGCCCAGACTGAATGATGGAAAAGTATCAGCGCGGGTACCGGGCGCCGTTGAATCCACGCGTGTTGCACCGGCGGTAAACACAAAGAAGGGCACGGCGCTGCCACGCGGTTCGAACTGCACGGTACCGCCGAGCTGCAGAGTGTCAAAGTCCAGCGTTGCGGTGCCGGCAGCCAGCGGACTGATATCTGCCTGCTGGTGGCTGTACCAGAATTCCAGTTGCGAACCGGTTTCCCACGGAATCCCCAGCGTCAGGCCGTACGATGCCGTGTCCTCAAGATCCGCGTTCTGCCCGGTTTGCCTGTCCTCCACGCTGCCGCCCATTCTGAAACCGGCATACGGCGTCAGACTAATGCGCGGTTCAGCCGCGAAAGCATTTGGCCAGACGAACATTGCGAGCGACGCAACAAAGACCGGCAGAAATCGCTTGGATGCAGCCATGACAATGCTGCTTAAAAAGTCACCACCGAACGAATGCTCTTGCCGGCATGCATCAGGTCAAAGGCCTGGTTGATGTCGTCGAGCGGCATGGTGTGGGTGACCATTTCATCCACCTTAATTGCGCCGTCGAGATACTGCTCGACCATGCCGGGGAGTTGACTGCGACCCTTGACGCCGCCAAACGCTGTGCCGCGCCAGACCCGGCCCGTAACCAGCTGAAACGGTCGCGTGGAAATTTCCTGACCGGCACCGGCCACACCAATGATGACGGACTCACCCCAGCCTTTGTGACAGCATTCCAGTGCCGAGCGCATCAGGTCGGTGTTGCCTACACACTCAAACGAATAGTCGACACCGCCGTCGGTGTAATCAACCACAACATCCTGAATCGGCGCGTCATGCTCGGCCGGATTGATGAAATCCGTCGCCCCCAGTGCTTTGGCCATTGCAAACTTGTCAGGGTTAAGGTCAACCCCGATGATCTGTTCGGCACCGGCCATGACTGCGCCCTGAATCACACTCAGGCCGATGCCACCCAGCCCGAATACGGCCACGCTGGCACCCGGCTCGACTTTGGCCGTGTTCAGCACTGCCCCGATACCAGTGGTGATACCGCAGCCAAGCAGGCAGATCTTATCCAGCGGCGCAGCCGGGTTTACTTTCGCCAGCGCGATTTCCGGTAACACGGTAAATTCGGAAAAAGTCGAGGTGCCCATGTAATGAAACACCTGGCTGCCGTTAAGCGAAAAGCGGCTGGAGCCGTCGGGCATCAGGCCCTGGCCCTGAGTCACGCGAATGGCCTGACACAGATTGGTTTTGCCGGACGTGCAGAAACTGCATTCACCGCATTCGGGTGTGTACAGCGGGATCACGTGATCGCCGGGCTTTACGCTGGTCACCCCTGCGCCAACCGCTTCGACGATGCCGCCGCCCTCATGACCGAGTATCGCCGGAAACAGACCTTCGGGGTCTTCTCCCGACAACGTAAACGCGTCGGTATGGCAGACGCCCGTGGCTACAATCCGCACCAGCACTTCGCCGGCACGCGGCCCTTCGACGTCTATCTCGGTTATCTCCAGCGGTTCACCCGCTGCAATCGCAACCGCTGCTCTGCTCTTCATGCCAATCCCGTATCGCTTGAACCGCCTCACAAGGTACCGCAGTATCCATCGGGATGAAACGCCTGCTCATACTGATTTCGTTTCTCCTGCTGTGCGCCGGGTGTGCAAGCACTGACAGGACAGCGCCTGCTTTCAGCCATGAAATGCGTGAGGACGAAGCGCGCTATGTCGAAGTAGACGGTGTGCGCACACGTTACTTTGAGAAAGGCAGCGGCGAGGTACTGTTGCTGGTGCATGGCGGCCAGCCTTCATCAGCCGACTACAACGCTTTGCAATGGCAACAGAATATTGCCGGGCTGGCAGAGCACTTCCGGGTCATCGCCCTGGATCGCATCGGTCAGGGCGGAACTGACAATCCGGCTGATCTGGAGGACTATCAGCGCTACTATTCCCTGGTAGTGGAACACCTGCTGGGGTTCATGGATGTGCTGCAGCTGGATCAAGTTCACCTGGTCGGACATTCTCAGGGCGGCTGGCCGGTAACGCGTATCGCGGTAGATCATCCGGACCGTGTCTCCTCACTGGTGGTGGTGGACTCCACAATGATCGGCCCGGCATTGGATGCGGCACAGGCAGTGCGCTTTTATCTGTTTCTGCAAAACGAACTGCATCCTCCGGAAGGCGAAACACTGGCAAGTATTCGCCGCGGCATGGAGATGTTTACCCACACCGGGAACAACATCACCGATGAGCGCGTAGCCCGTATTTACGCTCTCTCGAAAACAGCGAAGTACCGTGCTGCACGCGAATGGTTTTTGCGCAACTACATGAGTCCAGCGCATCCCAGCTATCGCAAACTCAAAGATCAGCTGTGGCGCGATCTGTCAGCCGGCAGGCTGACAGTACCCACCCTGATTGTCTGGGGGCGCCAGGATCCGGAAGGCTCCTATGAGTCAGGGAGACAGATTGCCGCCGGAATGCGCGCGGCCGGCAGCGACGTCACCTTCCATACCTTTGAAAACGCCGGACATGTTGCATATATGGAATATCCGCAGGAGTTCAATGAACTGGTGACCGGGTTCGCGCTGCAAAACAGCCGCTAGCATCGAAGCCGGTCACGGCTCATCTTTTCATCGCATCAAAGAACTTGGCATTGGTCTTGGTGTCCTGCATCTTGCCGGTCAGGAACTCGATCGCGGCAATCTCATCCATCGGGTGCAGCACTTTTCGCAGTACCCAGATCTTCTGCAGTTCGTCCGGCTCGATCAGCAAATCTTCCTTGCGCGTTCCCGAACGGTTGATGTTGATTGCCGGATAGATACGTTTCTCGGCGATACGGCGATCCAGATGAATCTCCATGTTGCCGGTACCCTTGAACTCCTCGTAAATGACATCGTCCATCTTTGAGCCGGTATCAACCAGCGCAGTGGCAATGATAGTCAGACTGCCGCCCTCTTCAATGTTGCGCGCGGCGCCGAAGAAGCGTTTCGGCCGATGCAGCGCATTGGCATCCACACCACCGGTGAGCACCTTGCCACTGGACGGCACCACGGTGTTGTAGGCGCGCGCCAGACGGGTGATGGAATCCAGCAGAATTACCACATCCTTTTTGTGCTCAACCAGCCGTTTGGCTTTTTCGATCACCATTTCGGCTACCTGCAC
>JAUIEY010000033.1 GCA_030429685.1 Gammaproteobacteria bacterium | reverse complement strand
TATGAAACTGGTAAAGCCTGCAAGTCCCGCCTTTGATATTGAAACCGTGCGTGCCCAGCTCGGCGATGACTGGCCCGCGGTGAACCGTGAGATTCTGGCGAATCTGAGCAGTGACGTGGCACTGGTAAACAGCGTCGCCCACTACATCATCAATAGCGGTGGCAAACGCCTGCGACCCTTGCTGGTGCTGCTGGCGGCACGCGCCTGCGGCTATACCGGTGACAAGCACGTGCCGGCCGCCGTGATTGTGGAATTTATTCACACCGCCACCCTGCTGCACGATGATGTGGTGGACGAATCAGCGCTGCGCCGCGGGCAGGACACCGCCAATACCGTGTTCGGCAACCAGGCCAGTGTGCTGGTCGGTGACTTTCTGTATTCGCGCGCGTTTCAGCTAATGGTGCGAGTCGGACAGATGCGCATCATGGACGTACTGGCCGATGCCACCAACACCATTGCCGAAGGCGAAGTGTTGCAGCTTATGAACTGCAACGATCCGGACACCACCGAACAGCAATACCTGGATGTGATCCTGCGCAAAACCGCCAAGCTGTTTGAAGCGGGCATGCTGATCGGCGCCATTCTGGCGGGACAGACCCGCGGCGTCGAAGATGCGCTGGCGGATTACGGCCGCAAACTGGGAACCGCATTTCAGCTGGTGGATGATGCGCTGGACTATGACTCCACCACCGAGGCGCTGGGCAAGAACATCGGCGATGACCTGGCCGAAGGCAAACCCACGCTGCCGTTAATCCATGCGCTGCGCCATGCCCCGGCTGACGAACAGCTACTGATTCGCGCGGCGGTGGAACAAGGCGGTCTGGAGAACATTGACCGCATTGTTGAAACCATCAAGGCCACCGGCGCGCTCGCCTACACGGCAAGACGCGCGCAGGAATTTGCCGACGCCGCCGTGGCGGCACTGGAACCGGTGCCGGATTCAGAATTCAAAGCGTCGCTGATTGCGCTGGCGCAGTTTGCTGTAGTGCGCAGTTACTGATTCCCGGAAGAGACAGGCATGAGTTCAACCCGCTGCGCAAGATAGTCGCGGAAAACATCGACGAACTTCTGCGAACAGCCTTCCGGGTCGGCCGCGACAAGCCTTAAGACACCGCCGCCTGACGCCACGTCACGCAGCGTGCAATCAAACGACTTTGCCTTGCCGGAACGCATGATGGCTTGCGACTCGCCGTCAACAAACTGGTAAATACGGTATTGCGGTTCAAATGTGAGGGTCAGAGGCGGGCCCAGAATTCTATCGAAAGGATTGTCCCCAGGCTTCGGCGGAGGTTGGCTACCCAGTGAGGCTTCTCCGCTAAAATCCCGCGATTCCGCCATCGCCACGATGTACCCGTCGAAACCGCGACGGATAAAAAATTCATCCTGATCAATCGTTTCAAAAAACCCTGCCTCTTCCCACGAGCGCCGCAGCTCAGTTGCCCATGGACCATCGCGACTCTGGTCGAGCGGCACAGCATCCACTCCAAGCAATTCACTTGCCGTAGCAGCTACTCCTTCGACAATAGGCTGCGCAAGATTTTTATCGGGAACATTGCGATCGAAATTGCCCGTGCGCGTAACCACCGCGTAGCGTTTGTCATCACGAAGGTCAGCGGCTGCCAGCAGCTGGGATTCTTCCGAAATATCGGGCAACAGCGAGCGGCTGCCGCAGCCGGCCACAAAAAGTAAGGTAGACAGCAGCCAAAAAAGCCGACCGGGCAACATCCTAATTCCAGTCCCAGCCGCTTGCGAGACAATGGCGCCGCACGCATTCATGCTGCTTCTCCCCCGCTTCGCAGGCTTTTACAGGCCGCGGCCCGCACCACTTGTACTGCGGTTTCGCGTCGGTGCCTTCTTCCTCGAAACGCCAGCCGCGGCGAATCCGCTGGCCGCTAATGGTGCTTAACCGATAAGCAATGATCTTGTATTTGCCCCCCGGCGCAACGTTAAGGGCGTAGTATTGATCTACATCTGTTATACCGCCGTGACTGATCTTAAACATGCGCACACCCGGCGCCACGACATGTGCACCCTCATGACGCTCGGATTTAATGCCGTCAACTGATGCAACGTAGCCTCTGACAGTAACGGTTGCCTCATCGGGACCTGAATACAGGCGGGTAGGTGCGCAGGCCGTCAATGCCAAAGCGAAAAACAGTACGCTAAATAGCCTAGCCGCTGCTCGAGCACTCGACCGATACGCTGATGTAGCCATAACTCCCTCCTGGCTGAGCCCGCACAAGGACGCCCATCACGATAAGCAGGCAGGGAATAAAAGGCAAACAAGAGCCGGAATTCAGGCGCTATTCGCCCGGCAAAAACTCGAACTTTTGCCCGCCAATCGAAGCCTCGTACATCAGGCCGCCCTTGGCCAGGGTAAACACCGCCATGCCGCGATACCATTGCGCGCCGCCGGACTTCTCATTGGCACTGGCGGACGCGCCCTTGGTGCCGGCACTGGCCTGCGCGCCATACGTCAGCGCTACCGCACTGGCATCCGCACCGAACTCAAACGAGCCCGAAGTGAACGCATCATAGGCATCCTGCGATTTGAATATGATCAACTGGCTGTAAGCCTGACCACCGAACTGCAGACCGATAGTGGCCTGCCCCATCTTCACCGCGCCGGTGCGGGCACCGTCTTTAAAGACACAGCCTTCGCCGTAGGCACCGCCCACCACGATACCGCCCTTGCCGATCGTGGGCAGGATCGCGTAGCCGACGGCCTGGTCCAGAAAGCTGTTGGTTTCTTCCAGCTTGCGAAATCGTTCCAGCGTATCAAGACAGGTCTTGCTGGTGGGCACGGCCCACACTGATGTGGTGAACAGCAGTAAAACTGCTGTCACAAATGCATGCTTTTTCATCTCAGAAACCTCAATAGTCGGTTAGATGGCTTAGCGAGAAATGGGTGACGACTCCAGCGCCGCGATGCGCTGTTCCAGCGGCGGGTGACTCATGAACAGCGCCTTCAGGCCACCCTTGCTGCCGTGGATTCCGAAAGCCGCAATCTGCTCCGGCAGCTCAGACTCGCCTGCGCCCTGCTGCAGTCGGCGCAGGGCAGCAATCATGTTGCCGCGCCCGGCAAGCTGTGCGCCGCCGGCATCAGCACGGTATTCACGGCGCCGTGAGAACCACATGACAATAGTCGTGGCGAGTATGCCCAGCACGATCTGCGCCACGATGGAGCTGATGAAATAGCCAATGCCCAGGCCGCGCTCGTTTTTGAGAATAACGCGATCCACAAAAAAGCCGACCAGGCGCGACAGGAACACCACGAACGTGTTCACCACACCCTGTATCAGTGCCATGGTCACCATGTCGCCGTTGGCCACGTGACTGACCTCGTGGGCCAGCACGGCCTCGACCTCTTCTTTGCGCATCGAACGCAGCAAACCGGTGCTGACCGCAACCAGCGCCTTGTTCTTGTTGGCACCGGTGGCAAAGGCATTCGGGTCGGCGGAATCAAACACGCCCACCTCGGGCATGCCGATATTCGCCTGCTGGGCCTGACGCTGCACGGTGGAATACAGCCAGCGCTCGGCATCGTTCTGCGGATTCTGCGGATCTATGACCTGCACGCGCATGCCGCGCTTGGCCAGCCACTTGGACATCAGCAGGGAAATGAAAGAACCGCTGAAACCAATAATGGCGGACATCACCAGCAGAGCCTGCAGGTTCAGATCCACCCCGTTTTCCATCAGCATGCCCTCGATGCCCAGCACCTGGAACACGATGGAAATGACCACCATGATGGCCACATTGGTCAGCAAAAACAGCAGGATTCTCAACATATATTTGACCCGTTTGGTTGCGGGCCTGCGCAGGCCCGGTATTCAGCATACACCGTTGTTAGATAAGGGCGGCAGGCCAAAGTTTCAAGGCCTTTGCGGGGCTTGCAGGGCCCTGAAATCCCTCGACAGACCGGGCGGCTTGGGCTAAGGTAGCGCCCCCGCGGGCCGGTCCCGGCCGCGGTGCAGAAAAATGGTCGGAACCGACACATCGGGGTGTAGCTCAGCCTGGTAGAGCACTGTCTTCGGGAGGCAGGGGCCGGAGGTTCAAATCCTCTCACCCCGACCAACTTCGTTCGCGTACTGAACGATCAGTTGTCGTGCGCACAGTCCCGACCATTTCTTTCTCTGCCCTATTGAAGCTAACTGAATGATAGCTGGAGCTCTCCGCAAAGCTTTTTGTTAAGTCGGCATAGACGGCTCATTTGCACCGGTAAATGGACAGCCCGTAATTCAATGCCGCGGCGCAAAACCCCGCATGAGAGAATCACTTATGAATTGAGAACAATCGACACCCCTCCGAATGGTGGACAACAAATAATGAATTACGATCGCGTTAACTCCCGCACCCAACAACTTACACTTTCTCTACTGGCAACTGGATCACTGCTGCTGACCTCGACCACAGCAAGTGCGTTGGAATGGACCGGTTTTTCGCTATCCGACGACAACTGGAGTTCGAGCGCCAACTGGTTATGCACGTTTTGCGGCGGGCCAGATAACGACGGTAGCCAGCGCGTTGATTTCGGCCTGTCGACACGCACCACCCCCTTTGTCGATCAGGCGGTCAGCATCAGCGGTATTCGCTTTGAAACACTGGCCCCCGAGTACAACATTAGCGGCGCAGATCTCACGATCGGGGCTGACGGCATTACGAATATCAGCGCTAACCGGCAGCGCATTTTCAACGACATCACCTTGTCGGCCGACCAGACCTGGGGCACCGGCGGACTTGCCCTCCTGGGCCCGGAGATTCTCGGTACAGTCGATCTGAACGGTCACCATCTCACGCTGGGCGAACGGCAGATTAGCAATCTGATTGTTCCGGATATCCCTCCGCAACAACAAGGGCCGGCTTACCAACCACGCAATTACACTGAATTTCGCAGTGCAGGGCCTGTTTTCGACCCCACGACAGGCTCCACGCTGAGCACTGGCTTAAGTGGCACGGGCGATATAACTGTCGGCGCGGCAATCCTGTCGAACTCCAACAGTTTTACCGGCGACATGTTCCTGTATAGAGGCTCAGAGATCGTTGTCAGAGGCGAAGGCAGCCTTGTCGGCGATATCGACATCCGCTTGCGTGACAGCGCCAGCAATGGCGCCTACCCGGGCCCCTCGTCATTCTTTCCCAGGCAAGCACCATCGGGCATCGTCCGCGCTGCTTCCGGAGGCGTGATCGAAGTGGACCGCATTACCACTCAATATGACGGTGGTGGTTATCTGGTTGTCGAAAGCGATAGCCGCCTGGCGTTTGGCGCCGGCAACAGCAGTTTCGACCTCGGCGGCTACATCGTCGGCAAACCCGGCGACGGCCCCAAGGGCGAACTGGTGAAAGTCGGCACGGGCACGGTGAATCTCGATGTCACGCAGTTTAACGACAGCAGGGTATTTGATTACGCGGCTCCGGATGGCTACCTGTATGACCCCTACGATGCGGCTGACCCCTACGACAACGACGGCGTCTATGGTGAAGACAAGCTGCTGGTCGCATATAGCACTGCGCCTGTCACCGTCGTCGAAGCAGGCACACTGGCGCTGCGGAATTTCACTGCAGGCGGCAGCCTACTCGATTTTCGCACTGAAGGCGATGGCACCCTGTTGCTCGATGTTGCTCCGGGTGCAAGCCAAACCATGGGGCATTCGATCGCCGGTGACGGCACTATCAGAAAAACCGGAACAGGCAACCTCACGATCAACGATGCCGGACAACATTCCGGCACCCTTGACATCAGCTTGGGCGAATTAACAGTCGGCAGTGACAACGCACTGGGCGCAGCCAGCACGGTTGATCTCGGTCCCCTGGCAACACTAAATCTCAATGGGCGGACCTTGAGTATTCAGACTCTGCTGGCCGACGATTTGAATGGCACGTCAGTGGGCACCGTTAATACCAACGGCAGTGTACTGACCATTGGCAACACCGATGTTGCCTCTGGCGTCAATTCGGTAAGCGGCGGCGCATTACAAGGTGACGGCACTGTCATCAAGACCGGCCTCGACTCGCTGCAACTCACACAGCGGCATGACAGCACCACATTTAAACCAAGCGAGTTCAATGGCACCTTGCGCGTTGAGCAAGGCGCGGTGCAGGTACTGCGGGATCACGCCATGTCGCGCACCATGAGCGTCGATATGGCCGGCGGCACACTCAACCTCAACGGCTTTTCGGCGCAGGTGGGCCGGCTTAACACCACAGGTGATGGCGTTGTTGACCTGACCGGGGGAGCGATTGGCCAGGTGCCGGGAGAACTCACCATCGGCAACTATAACGACAACCTGGGTGAATCCCGCGTTGCCAATATCACCGGCCTCGGCGACGTCGTTAAATGGGGCACCGGCGACCTTGTGTTTGAAGGCACCAGCGACTTCGACGGTGAGCTGATTATTAATCAGGGCAACGTTGTGCTGGGCGCCGACAACGCTCTGAACTCCGACATCATCATCGATATTGGTAACGGCAATCTGAACCTCGGCTTTGCCTCACAACGCGTCGACCGGTTTGGTTTTTCGGGATCGGGCCAGCTCAATACAGACACTGGTGAAATAATTATTGGCCAGCGCAACTCCTTCAATAACACACCACAGCGGACACTGACCGGTTCGGCTATCACTGGCAACGGCAGAATTGTTAAAGACAGCTACGATGACATGGCCGTGGGTTCGCTGCAGAATTTTGCCGGCACACTGGTCGTCGCGCAGGGCGAACTCAGAACCACTGTCGACAATGGCTTGCGCAACGATATTGATGTTGAGGTGCGCACAGGCTCTAGCAACCCGGTTATTCCGCCCACCTTGTTTAAGGCAGACAACGCACAGGGTTTCGGCACCATTACCGGCAACGGCGTATTGGAGTTTGGCCGCGCGGGGATCAGCGTGGGCAATGGTGACAAATCCGGCACGTTTAACGGCACATTGCGAAGCCTTTCCGGTGGTGCGGTGTCCAAGAATGGCGCCGGCAAAATCGTGCTCGACAACGATCAGGAATACCGCGGCACTACACGCATCTTCGACGGCGAGCTTGCCATCAACGGCGAACTACCCACGAGCAACGGCGGCGGCGCGGTGCAGCTTATCAACAACGATGGCGGCAGCCCGGTTCTGTCAGGCTCCGGTAAAGTAAGAAGTATCACCGGCAGCGGGCTCGTCTCGCCGGGCGAGAGCCCCGGCATCCTGACAACCGATACCTTGAGCATAACCGGCCTGGACTTTGCCTTTGAGTTCAGCACGACAACCCCTGACTACCTGAATGCAGACGACAGCGGCAATGACGTGCTGCGGGTAGGCACCAGTATTTTCGGTGGTATTAACCCTGAAACAGACATCGACTTGTATCTGGATATCGAGGAACTCAACGATGGCGACATCTTTGAAGGCGGCTTTTTTACCCGCACGCCATTGTCACCCTTCCAGCTGGACCTCGCCAATTACTCAGTCTTTATCGCTGATGCAAACGGCAGCACCGTATTTGGCGGCGAGAACTGGTCTGCACTGAACCCTGCGGCATGGGACATCGACGTCACGTCAGAATTCCGTCGGGTGCGATTCGAGGGCGACAGCTCACTAAGCAATGGCTATGCAACCCGATTCAGTTTCACACAGCTAAACGTCGTACCCATCCCTGGCGCGGTCTGGCTATTTGCCTCTGCCCTGCTCGGCTTAGGGCGGCTACGAAAACGCACCTAATACTGGCGGGATAGTGCCGGGATTCCAGCAGCTAGCGGATTTGTGCAGCGGTGCGAAAAGATAAGACCCACCAAGCTCCTAAGAATTACCGTTCTTCGGCTACGCCGTATACTAACCCCTTAGTCAGACTGGCAAGCAATCTCGGCAACCTGGAGTCAAAGATAATGATGAATCGTCGCGAAGCACTGGGATTGATGGCCGCATCGGGGGCACTCTGCGATGTTGTCGCCGCGGCAGCGCTTCCCGGCCACATAAGCGAACCCGCTCTGCCAACCGTGGTAAAAGGCCCACGGATCAATCGAGTACAGGCAGAAAAAATTCTTACTGAACTGGAACTCGATGCGCTGGTCCTTGGCACCGGGCGCAATTTTCGCTACGCATCGGGTATGCGCCCGGTATCAACTCGCATGGGGTTTCCTGCCTCAGCTTTCGCGATCGTCAGTCGCCAGCCGGCCGTTGACGTCACTATCGTTGCACCATCTTTCACCTACTACTATCAGCTCGCCGATGTGCAGGAAACTGACGCCCTGCCGGCTTTCGTGTACGGCCCGATGACCGACCCTGAACTGGCTTCGGAGTCTACCGCTCCTGCCGCCCTAACCGTTTTCAATGATCGCGGCGAGATGCCGGTAGATGCCATAGAATCTCACCGGGTGCAGACGCTCACCGCAGCAATCGAGGCCCACGGGAGGTACCCGTCACTCGAGCAGGCGCTGGGTGCCGCACTGAATTCGCTGGATATCCGACGCGGGCGGGTAGCTATTGATCACCCGCGCGTCACTGCCGCACTGACTAAGGCTGAATCACGCCTCGAAACCGTCGATGCCGACGATGCTCTGCGACGCATCCGCCCGGTCAAGTCGGCAAATGAAATTTCGCTGATGCGCAATGCAGCGGCCGGCAATGTGCGCGCCGCGCACGAAGCGTTACAGATAGTGCGCTCCGGTGGTAGCTATCGCGAGCTGCGTGCGGAGTTTTATGCGGCAGCTGCCCGACGCGGACAGCGCGGCGTATTTATGGTCATTGATCGCAGCAGCGACGAACAATTCAATGCCGAGTTTCGCGATGGTCAGGCCTTTCTGATCGACTGTGTCTCCGAATATGAGGGCTACCATGGCGACTACGGGCGCACCATTTTCGTCGGCGAACCCGCCAAGTCGATGCAGCGCGCCACGCGCGCGATGGCGGATGCCTGGGACAATGTCCGTGGGCGACTTCGACCGGGCCTGAAGTTCTCGGAAATTGAGTCACTGGGCCAGCAATCGCTAAAGGTGGCCGGCAAAAGCTATCGCATCCCGTTCCGTCCCCATAGCGTCGGTCTGTTTCACACCGATCATGTAGGCTACAGCGGATTGCCCTTCCCCGCTGACGTCACGCTAGAGCCCGGCATGGTGATCAGCGTCGATTGTCCGCTGCTCGAATCGGGGGTCGGCGGCTCAGCGCACCTCGAGGACCTGATGCTGATCACGGCAGACGGAAGCGAACCCCTGCACCCAACCAACCGGCAGGTCATTACGGTCTAGTCCTTTTCAAAGTCGAGCCCAAACCTGCCCGGCTCTAATCCACGCCGCAACAGTAAAACCTCACTGCCGGTATTAGCACTCGTGGCGGAGGTTTGCTGCAGCCGACCCCCTTTTCCTTTCAATAGCTTACGAATTGCTACTTTTTTCGGGAGGCAGGAACCGGTGGTTCAAATCCTCTCACCCCGACCAGTATCATGCTTGCAGCGCGGGCAGCAATTGCGATCCAATCACCCGAATAGCGTGTTCCTGATCGCCGTGCAGCTTTAGCGCCACTTCATCGAGCCCCAGATCACGGTAGTGCTGCAGCGTTGCTATGCGCTGATCGAGATCTCCCAGATCGCCGGCAATACTGAGGTTTTCAACCAGCTTGTTGGCCAGCTCTTCCGGCACACCTTCAATTACGTCGGCACCCTTCTTGTAGGCATCAAAAAAATGACTCTGCCTTGTCGTCCTTGAGATGCCATGCCAAAGCTCATTCAGACTGGCGAGTGCACGAGAGATTTTGTACGGATGCATTTCATAGGGCGTCACCACAATCGGACCAAGCCCGATGCGACTGGATGCCGGGCTGCCGCATAAGGGGAAACCCGTATATCGAGCCGATTCAATAACTTGCGATTGCCGCGGCCGATGGCAATGCGCTAATGTTCGTCCTGTACAAACTTCGCACAAGCGGCCACAACATGTATATAAATTTCTGGTACCCCGTCTGCACCGCTGCCGAGTTGACCGGCGATAAACCACTGCAGGTAAAAATACTCGGCATGCAGTTCGTAGCATTCCGCGATTCGGCCGGCATTCCCCATGTGCTCAGTGATACCTGCATCCATCGTGGCGGATCACTGAGTCGCGGCAAGATAAAAGGCGACTGCGTCGAATGTCCGTACCATGGCTGGCAGTTCGCCGGCAACGGTCGCTGCGAACTCATCCCGTCCGAAGGCGATGCCAAACCACCGGCTCGCGCAAAAGTTGACGCCTACCCCACCGAGGAACGCTATGGCCTGGTATTCGCGTTTCTTGGCGACCTGCCCGAAAGCGAACGACCGGAGTTGTACGAAATTGAGGAATACGATGCCGCAGGCTGGCGCCCGAGCGAAGCGATCATTTTGAACGTCAACTGCTATTACGAGCGGTCTGTCGAAAATGGCCTGGACCCGGTACATAACCAGTTTGTGCATCCGGCGCAGGGCTTCCCGCCCATGCACAAGGAAACCTTCCGCGCCTGGGACGAAAAATGGGGCACTCGTTTTGAAGCCTACTTTGGCGACCCGGTGCTCGAGAACACGGTTCTGGCGAAAGACCGCAACGTGACCGGTGAGCTAAAGGCCGGTAGCTGGTTCCATGGCCCCAATGTGCTGGTGACATCCATATTCGTCAATGCAGAAAGCAACCTGGTGCAATATTTGTTTGAAGCCCCGGTGGACGCGAACCACACGCGCATCTACTTCATCAACATGCGTAACTTCATGCTGGATCCGGCTATGGATGAAAAGGTCATGGAAGTGAACCTGCGGATTACCTCCGAGGACATAGGGATTCTGGAAAGTCTGTACCCGGTGAGAACTCCCGCAAACCGGACTCAGGAACTCATGACATCATCCGACGAGATTGTTGTCCGCTATCGCGACTGGCTGAGCGAGTGGGAAAAGAACGGCTGGCGTATTGATCAGCACGCCATGCAGCAGGCAGAAGGTGACATTGCCTATGCAATTCCGAGCCCGGCGCGCCGTGAAACGGGCAACTGGGTACTGGAACCCGTGCCGCTGATCGCAGCGACCTAGCGACGCCGATCGCCTCTATACTGAGCTTAAACAGACCATCAGGAAACATACATGGAAACCGTAGTCGTGCGTATTGCCGCGAAACAGGGCATGGAAGACAAGGTGGAGCACTTCTACCTGAGCCAGCAGGCTGAATACGAAGCGGCCGACGGATTTGTCAGTCGCACTATACTCAGGGCCCGCACCGGCGCCATGATGAAAACCATTCTGGCGCGTTTAACACCTGAGCAAATTGCCAAACACCCGGTTCCCGAACCGGAAGGCGAAACGGGTACCGAGTTTTTGCTGATCGAACGCTGGGAAAGCATGGATGCGCGCACCGCCTTTACCATGAGCCGCAGCAAGGAACGCGACAAGGATTTGTTTCCGTACCTGCTACCGCAACATGCTTCAGAATACTACGACGAAGTCACCGGCTAATCTGAAAACCGCATGACCGAACAGGTACTGAGGTCCGCCAATACGGACGTAGCGGCCCGGCTGGGCCCTATCTGGCTGAACCCTGGGGTAAGCCGCCGCAATGCTCTAACCTATTTCTATGCGGCCTTTTTCACCATCGGCATGGTGGTGTTTCTCAGTTTCATGCAGCCCTACCTGCTGACTGAGAACCTGAAAATTCCGTCGGCGGAACAGGGCCGCGCAACATCGCTGCTGGCATTGCCCTACGAGTTTGCGTTTATGCTGATGGTGGGTCCGCTGGGCGCGCTGGCAGATCGAATTGGGCGGCGACCGATTTACGTAATCGGGTTTCTCTGGGTCGGCACTGTGCTTGCATTGCTGCCGCTGACCGAAACCCTGCTGCAACTGGGTATTCTGCGCGCTTTCTATGGTGTGGGCGCCGCCTGCATCACCTCGATGATGGCCACCGTGCTCGCCGACTACCCGCAGGAGCGGTCACGCGGCAAGATGCTGGCGGGCTCGGGTATCTGTAACGGTCTTGGCGCAGTAATCATGGTCGGGCTGCTGTCGCAGCTACCCCGATTGTTCAGCGGCTTGGGCTACGACGCGTTGTTATCGGGCCGCCTCACCTACTGGTGCGGCGCAATCCTCGCGGTGGTCAGCGCCCTGATTCTCAGTCGCGGTCTCAAAGGCGGCAAACCGGCCGCGGCCACGGAACGCATGCCGGTCGGGAAGATTCTGCGTGAAGGCGTGCAGGTAGCGCGCACCAATCCGCGCATTCTGGTCGCATGCTGTGAAGCATTTATCGCCCGCGGCGACCTGATCGTCGTGTCTACTTTTCTAAGCCTGTGGGCGAAAGAAGCCGGGCTGCTGGCCGGCATGACACTGCCCGAAGCGGTGGCGAAAGCCGGCATGCTGTCCGTTATGGTCAGCGTTGCGCAACTGCTGTTCTCGCCGGTGGTCGGCTACTTCATCGATAAGGTCGATCGTCTGACAGGCATGGCCACGGCCATGGGCATTGCCGGAGCTGCGTATTTATGGGTCGGTTTCTCGCCCGACCCGCTGGCACTGATCTTTATTCCCGCAGCGCTGCTGCTGGGCATGGGCGAGTCAGCCGCGATCCTGTCGGGTGCTGCCGTGGTGGGGCAGGAAGCCGCTGTAAAAGTCCGCGGTGCAGTGGTCGGCATGTTCAATCTGTGCGGCTCAATCGGTACCCTGACTATTGCCTTCGTCGGTGGCTTTGTCTTTGATGCGTGGATGCCGGGTGCACCCTTTGTCATGGTCGGCATGATCAACCTGCTGGTCATGACCGCCGCCATAGCCGTCCGTCGGCGCACCGGTTACCGGGCGCCGAATGAACTGGTATCAATGCAGGACTGACGGGGTGTGGTCTAGCCCTGCGCCCAGACGCTGCACCAGCCATTCGGGCTGACACGGCGGCCCGGAAAGGTGCCACACACAATACGACCCGGGCCGTCGGTACCGCGCCCGTGAATACAATTGGCGCACTTCTGGCTGACATCATGCGTGGCTGCAAGGGGATTATCGGCAGCAACCTCACGCGTGTCGGTGTGGTAAGCCACCGCCAGCGCGACCGGATCGCTGTTGCGAACCAGCGGAATCCTGTCATCCGCAGGGCTGTCGCCTGAGAGACTGGCGCAACCTGTCAGCGAAACCGGCACTACGGCGGCCGCCGACTGCAGCAGCGTGCGCCGCGTAATGCCGTTTTTGATAGCGGTATTCTTGCTCATTAATTCGCTCCCTGATCGAGCAGTCTGACGACCTGCGTAGCCAGTAGTTTGCCGATACGCGGATCGTCGTTTGCCGGTCGCCACAGTTCCCAGGTGCCGCGATACTGCCCCTGCACGGGCATAGCGTCGCTTGGCGGGCCTTTGCTCTGGTCATAGCCAAGCAGGCCATAGGCTGAGATATCGAAGGCCAGCGAAGGATCGGTGTCCTGGCGCTTCTTATCAATGGGTGTCTGTCGCAATGGCGGATAAGGCTGACTGCCACCGCAGCCGCCCATCACGAAACAACATGGCTCGGTTGCATCTGCAGGGCCGTCAATCACTTTGCAGAACGGCTCCGCCCAGACGCCCCAGTAGTCGGCAAACGGGTGCCCGACTTCCGGGTAGGTTTCATAATCGAGATCTGCAGCGCGCAGCCAGTTTTTCCAGCCAATCTCCTTGGCGATCTGGTTGGGCAATTCAACCAGGTTCAGCACGCTGTCCGTGACAATCTGCGTAAAGGCGACAACTATGTGCTCGACATCGCCGCGCTGGCGAAATATGTCGAGAGCCTCCCAGTAACGATACTGGTGATCACCGCCCGGCATTTGCCGGTCGCTAAGGTATAGCCACGCGTTGCCGAGACTTTCACCACGCATCTCGCGGGTGCGCTCAAAGTTGTTGCCGCCTTTACGGCGAACTTCCACGTTCGGGTTAGCCTCACGTAAACCCATCCAGCTACCCAGTACATTGTCCGCCTTCATTTGCGGAAAGCGCCGCAACAACTCCTGCTTGACCAGGCCATCCATCAGCACGG
>JAUIEY010000266.1 GCA_030429685.1 Gammaproteobacteria bacterium | reverse complement strand
TGAGCCGCAACTGGTGACCGCCGAACTGTTCAGCCTGCTCGAAAAAGCCCGCGAGATATCCGAGTTGACCGACGGTGCCTTCGATATCACCTACGACAGCGTTGGCCAGTTCTATGACTTCCGTCGCCGTGAACGGCCGGACGCGCTGCAGATCCGCGAGCAGCTGGAAAACATCAATTACCGGCATGTTGTGCTGGACCCGGAGTTGCTGAGCGTGGCTTTCGCCGTGCCGGGCGTCCGCATTAACCTCGGCGGCATTGCCAAGGGGCACGCGGTTGAAAAAGTGATTGAGCTGCTGGCTGCAGCAGGGGTTGAGCATGCGCTGGCATCTGCCGGCGGTGACACGCGGATACTCGGGCAGCGTCTCGATAAACCCTGGGTGGTCGGGATCCGCGACCCGAATGATGCCAATGCTGTGTTTACCCGCATGGCGCTGATAGACGAAGCAATATCTACCTCGGGCGACTACGAGCGATTTTTTCTCGAAGACGGTGTGCGCTATCACCATATTCTGAGTCCGGCATCCGGTAAGCCTGTTGCCGGCGTGCGCAGTGTCAGCGTGATTGGCCCGAGCGCCACGGTGACCGACGGGCTTTCCACCAGTCTGTTTGTGATGGGCCCGGAAAAAGGCATGGAATTGATCAGCCGGTTGCCCGACTACGATGCGCTGATTGTTACGGACAGCGAGTTTTTTTATTCAGAAGGCCTGTCCGCTGACTGATTTGCCAGCTTAGGCCGATTCACGTACAGTCGCCCCCAGCCTCGACCGGTGAATTCCTGCAGTCATGCAGGAGTTAAACGGGAAGACGGTGCGCTGCACAGGATTGCGGCAATCCCGTCACTGCCCCCGCAACGGTAAATGAGACAGGCGGTTCCCAAGCCACTGCGCTGTAAAGCGTGGGAAGGCAATCGCCGGCAACACCTGTTCGTGTTGGCTCATGAGTCCGGAGACCGGCCAGTCGAGTATTCCACCATTCAGTCGCGGCGGGCGATCTGTGGAGACTCGTTTCTCTCTCCCTCCCGGCTGAAGCAATACGCAGTTGCGGGGTGATCTGCGGGAGAAACAATCATGTTCAGAACTTTTGTAGCAAAGAGTGCTGTCGTGCTGGCGGCAGGGTTTCTCTGTGCCGCTCCGGTGCAGGCAGCAGACGAAATCCTGGTAACCGGCTCGCGCAGCGAACTCGAGCTTGGCCGGCTGGGCAATGCCGCGACGGTAATTTCGCGTCAGGAGATTGAACGTCGCCAGACGCGCTATGTGACCGACTTGCTGCGGTCAGTGCCCGGCTTTGCGATCAGCCGCAGCGGCGTGGAGGGCGCCCAGACCCAGATACGGGTGCGCGGTTCCGAGGCCAATCATGTGCTGGTGCTGATAGACGGTATTCGTGCCAATGACCCGGCTACCGGCGATGAGTTTCGCTGGGAACAGTTGACCACCACCAATATCGAACGCATCGAAATCGTGCGTGGTCCGCAAAGCGCGATCTGGGGCACCGATGCGCTGGCCGGTGTGGTCAACATCATCACCCGCGCCGCCAATCAGTCTGCCGGCGTGGATGGCTATGTCGAGGCCGGCTCGAATCGCAGTTCCGGCGGTGGTATCAGTGCCCGCATGCGTCGCAACAACTGGAATTTCAGCGCCGGGGCAGAGCGCGTCAAAACGGACGGTGAGAATATCTCCCGTGACGGCAACGAGCTTGACGGCTCAGCCACCTCAACCGGGTCGCTGGCGGTGGGCTATGACAACGGCAAGGGACAGTCGCTGAATTTAAGGCTGCGTGCCGTGGACGCTTTTGTGCAAACCGATGCTTTTACGACCCAGCCGGTGGACGCGAACGAAGCAACCGACAGTCAGACACTGAATGCGCGGCTGTCCGGGCGAACTGCTTTGCAGAATGACGCAATTGCATTGACCGGTACGGTGGCCTGGTTTGATTCTGACAACCGGTTTTTCAGCGCCGGGGCGAACAGCAATGCAACGCGTTCGGACCGCCTTACGCTGGCCGCTCAGGCGGACATTTCTCTCGGTGACGACATGCTGTCGCTGGTGATCGAACGTGAACAAACGGATTTTCAGCAGCGCGGGCCGGTATCTATGTTTGGCGATCCGAATCAGGATCAGGATACCGATATCAATAGCTTTGTTGCCGACTATCAGGGTCTCAGCGGTGACCTGAGCTGGCTGATCAGCCTGCGCTACGATGACAACAGTGATTTCGACTCCGCGGTGTCCGGCCGGCTGTCGCTGGCCTGGGAGCTGAGCGCTGCAACCAAACTGCGTGCCGGCATTGGCACCGGCCGCAAGAATCCGAGCTTTATTGAGCGCTTTGGCTATACGCCGGATCAGTTTCTCGGCAATCCGGATCTTAAACCGGAGAAATCCCTGTCCTATGAAGCAGGGATAGACCGCAGC
>JAUIEY010000032.1 GCA_030429685.1 Gammaproteobacteria bacterium | reverse complement strand
CCGGCCAGAATCGAGTTACCGGCAACCGCGCTTTCGATGGGCAGCGGCTGTCCCGGCGGGAACGGCGGCGGCACGCGGAAGATGCTCGGGGAAATCGAGGTGCTGTTTTCCACCTGTTTGACATCTTCGTTCCAGAACAACGCGCCGACCGTGTAGTTGATCGGGCCGTCCAGCTCTGATGCGTAGCGGAATTCCTGGCTGAACAGCTTGGTGTTGTTTCTGAAATCAATTTCCTGAATAGCCGGCGAACAATTGGAGAAACCACAAGGCGCCAGCGTAAACATGTAGGTGCCATCCAGTGAGCTATGCGTGCCAGCCTGCAACGCGTCATATTGCCCGTCTATCAGCTGGGTCGAATCCAGATCCACATAGCCCGTGGTGGACGAGAATTTGCCGGATGAAAGTTCCCAGTCGGCCTGCAGCGTAAAGGTCAGCGTATCGACATCGGTGCCGGGATAGTTGTTGCCCGTGCGCGGGTTTTCGTTCTGCACCACGCGCAACTGATCCCTGTCCGGCATAACGCCTGCCACCAGCACCTTGGGTGTGCCCAGACAGGACGTAATCGTGCCGTCAGCGTTAGTTGCCGCACCAGCACAGTCAGGATGCGGACCGCCGGCAAATGCTGCCGGCCCGGTAACATTGATCAGGTTGTTGGTCTGACCAGGGCCCGGCACACCGGCCACCACGGCCACTGAATCATTCAGGTCAACCAGCAGGTTGGATGCTACCCGCGCCTGTGCGCGCTGTTCATATTCATCATTGGAGCTGGCAATGCGCCCGGAGATGGTCAGTGAATCGCTGGCTTCCCACAGACCCGACAGCGCTATTCCGTGACCTTCAGAACCACCGACGGCTTGACCGGTAATAGTGTTGTTGTAGTAGCCGTCGTTATCGTAAACGACGCCGTTAACCCGCAGGCCGAAGTTTTCCGTGATCGGACCGCCTGCTGCGGCTGCAATACGCTTGGTGTCCCGCGTATCGCTGCGGAAATTACGGTTAATGCCGTAATCGACGCTTACCGAGCCCTCAAATTCCTCCAGACTCGGCTTCTTGGTGACATACTGAATGGCACCGGCAAAAGCGCTGCGGCCATACAATGCACTTTGCGGACCTTTGACTACCTCGACCCGCTCAATGTCCAGCAGCTGCTGGTTAACGAGGATACCGCCGCCGGCAGTGGAAACCGCCTCGCCGCTGAAATCTACGCCATCAACCAGAAACGCGACATTCGCCCGGCCCCTGGTCGGCGACAGGCCGCGAATAACCACGCGGGTGTCCTGCGCGCCAAAACCTTCGTCAAATTCCAGACCCGCCGAATACTTGACTACATCGCCGAGATTCTCGATGCCGAAGCGTTTTATCTCGCCTTCGCCAATGGTAGAGACCGACAACGGTACTTCCTGCAGATTCTCTTCCTTGCGGCGGACGGAAACGACGATTTCGTCGCGTTCCGCATAGCCGGCCTGCGGGACAACCAGTGCAGCCGGCGCGAACACCAGTGCAGCCGTAATTCCCGCAGGAATCAACCGTGAATAGCGCATGTAACTTCCCCTGGAAAACAACTTAAAAAAACGCATACGAAGGCTAACAAGTCGCCTGAAAAAAGGGGGAGTAACCTGCCGGTAACCGGCAAGCGTCGCCACATAGTGGTCAAAAAAATCATCCGCTCGTTGGTAACCAGGTGGCGACACAAAATGCGGCCAAAGCAAGCACACTTAAATTAATCAAGTCTCAATATTAAGTGTCAACCAAATCCGTCTGCCCGCGTTGTTATCTGTGAAACCCACGCAAACGGAGAACCAGCATGCGTAGCAAACAGTTTCTGACTATTTGGCTGATAGGCAGCCTGGCCGGCACGGCAGCGCTGGCCGATGACGGCCCGTCCCGCGAAGAACGCCTCGACCGCAAAGGCGACCGCATTGAGCAGCGGCTCGACAACAAGGGCGACAGGATTGATGCCCGTCTCGACCGCAAAGGCGACCGCATTGACGGCCGGCTGGATCGCCACGCGGATCGCGCCGCCGCCAACGGCAACGACAAACGGGCCCGACACCTTGACCGCAAAGGTGACCGCATTGACAGACGGCTGGACCATAAGGGCGACCGGGCGGATGCTCGTCTGGATCGTAAAGGCCGCAAAATTGACCGGCGGCTGGACCGCGCAGGCCAGCGCAGCGCGCGCCGCGACTGAAAGGTAAAACGAGTTTATGTCGGGGTATATTGAGGCAGGTATTGAAACGAGCTCCCCCCTGGTGACGACGCCTGCTTCACTTGAAGAGTTTCTCGTCGGTGTTGAGCGCCGCGCTTTCCAAATGGCGCGCGTCAGCACCGGCGACCCCGACGCCGCTCTCGATATCGTGCAGGAAGCGATGTTTAAACTGGTAAAAAACTACCGGCGCAAGCCTGCCGACGAGTGGCCGCCATTGTTCTATCGCATACTCGGCAACGCCATCACCGACTGGCATCGCCAGCGGCAACGCGGCTGGAAAGTTTTCGATCGCTGGTTCGGCGCCGCAGACAATAAAGACGCCGTGGACGTGGTCAACACCCTGGCCGCGCCTGCCGGCCTGCAGCCGGAGCAACTACTTGCGCAAACGCAGCGCATGGCGGCACTGGAAAAGGCGCTTGGCGAGTTATCACAACGCCAGCAGCAGGCTTTCATGCTGCGCTGCTGGGAAGGCCTGTCGACGCGCCAGACAGCCAATGCCATGGCCTGCAGCGAAGGCACGGTAAAAACCCTGTATTCACGCGCCCTGCACCGGCTGCGCGATACTCTGGAGCAAAGCTTATGAAGCCACAGTCAGATGACAAATTTGCAGATCAGCTGCGCGACACCTTGCGAAAGAGCGAACAGCAGCTGGATACACCCACCCGCACAAAGCTCGCCGCCGCCCGGCGGGAGGCGCTGCAACAGGAGAGCAGCAGACAGCCCACAGGCTTCGGGCTGCCGACATTGGGCTCACTGGCCGCGGCAGCACTCATTGCGGCGGTAGTGATTCGCATTGCCGGTCCGCTAACTGAGCCGGCAACGGACTCACCATCGGCAACCGACACAACGGCCGATGTAATGACGGCCGAGCAGCAGCTGGAGCTATACGAGCATCTGGAAATGCTGGAATTCTTTGACGAACTGGAATTTGCCGACGGGCTCGCGGACGAGCCTGCGGAGGAGAGAGCATCATGAAAGCACTGCAGACAATCGGCCTGACTCTGACCGCAACGCTGGCACTGGCAGGTAGCCCGGCGCTGCACGCCCAGACCTGGGATGACCTTAGCGACGAACAGAAAGAGATGCTTGCGCCGCTTGCCGAACGCTGGGATCAGTTACCGGAAAAACGTCGGCAACGCCTGATGCGCGGTTCAGATCGCTGGCAGGAAATGACGCCGGAGCAGCGCCAGAAGATGCAAAAACGCATGCAGGGGTTTCGTCGGATGGCGCCGGAACGTCGGCGCATGATGCGTGAACGCTTTGAAAACGCCACGCCGGAAGAACGCGAAGCGATGCGCGAGCGCATGCAGGAACGCCGCAAGCGCATGCGGGAAATGACTCCCGAGCAACGCGAGGAGCTGCGCCAGGAATTGCGCCAGCGCCGGCAGGAGCGCAACAAATCACGGCCAGACCGGCAGGACACCGACTAGTTGAAAGACCGCAGCGGTCAGCGACTATCAAGCCGGCGCAAAGCCGCCCGCCAGGCATCAACCGCATCCATGTGGAAGGGACCCGGCGGTGAGCGATGCAGCACCACACCGGCGCTATCCAGAATATACAAACGCTCGGGCGCGGCGTGATAGGCCGTGCAGACTGAGTTCTGCATGTCATCCAGTACCACCGGCATGGGCAGCTGAAAGCGCGCGATCAGGTCGCCTGCAATATCGGCGCGGGCATCTGCGTCCTGCGGCTGGTTGTAGACCACGCACTGATCGCGATTGATACCGAGTTGCCAGCCGTCTTCCGGGTGCTCTTCCTTGACGTAGATTTTCAGAAACGCGATGCGCTCGCCGTGCTCGGCATAGGCTGCAATGAACTGCTCAAGCTGGCCGCGATAAATCGGACAGGTGAAATTGCCGAACACCAGCGCCAATGGCCGGCCGCGATAGTCTGCCAGGGACACAAACTTGCCGCTGCGCGCGCCTGATGCAGCAAGTTTTTCCAGGCGGAAATCCGGTGCCGGTTCGCCCGGTTTCGGCGCGGCCGCTTCCAGCACCGCACGCTCCTGCATATATTGTTTCAATACAGGTTCCGGCGGCAGTTCCAGATCCTGCAGAAATTCGTTTACTGCGGCATCGGTCGTCCATGGCGCATCGCTGTTCAGCCAGTCCATGTCATGCGCTGAATCCTGCCCGCGACTGCCGGTAGTCCCGTATTCCGTATTGGTGGTTTTTTCGTCCATAATCGTCTGCCTACCGGGATTGATCTGGAATCAGCATGACCTACAAGAGAATCCGCTTGCAACCTATTTCCGGCTCACTGGGCGCTATTGTGCATGGCGTAAACCTGGCAGAGCCCATGGACGATGAACTGTATGCCGAGATCAAGCAAGCACTGCTTGAGAACCTTGTCATCTTCATGCCCGATCAGCACATCACGCCGGACCAGCAAATTGCGTTCGGCCGACGCTTCGGCGAACTGCACATCCATCCCTTTATTCCGGCACTGGAAGGCCACGATGAAATCATCCAGCTCAAGGTTAAAACCGGCAAGAAAGACACGCTGCGGCTGGCCAACGAATGGCACCCGGATCTGAGTTACACCAATGATCCGCCGCTGGCCGCTATCCTGCGGGCTGTCGAGATACCCAGCCGCGGCGGCGACACCATGTGGGTAAATCTTTACCGCGCCTACGAAACCCTGTCCAAGCCCATGCAGGAATTTCTGTCAGGGCTGTCTGCCTGGCATGACGTGACCAAGACCTACCGGCTCAGGGATCTGCAGCAGGAAGGCGGCGCGGAAATGCTCTGGAACACATTCAAGAAAACGCCGCCAACCCTGCAACCGCTGGTGCAGGTACATCCGGAGACCGGCAGAAAGCTGCTCTATATCAGTGAACTGACTACCACTTACATTGAGGGCCTCAGCGAACCCGAAAGTGACGCGCTGATTCAAATGCTGATTGATCATATTAACTGGAAAGAACTGCAGTGCCGCTTCTACTGGAGCAAGGACACCGTGGCGATGTGGGACAACCGCTGCACCTGCCACTATGCCGTGCGTGACTACGACGAGCCGCGTGAAATGCATCGCGTCACCGTACTCGGCAAGGTGCTGAATTAGGTTCTATAAACCTGCACTACAGATGAAAGCGCTCGTACTCGCGCTCAAAACTTAGCTGGCTCATATCGTTCATACGGTCAACAAACAGCTTGCCGTCAAGATGATCAAACTCGTGCTGAAACACCGTCGCAGTAAAACCCTGCAATTCCATGGCATGCGCCTCACCATGCAAATCCAGGTATTCCACCCGCACGTGCCGGGGCCGCTCCACAAAACCGCGCAGACCGGGGACAGATAAGCAGCCCTCCCAGTAACCGGCGGTCTGTGCATTCAGCACCTCAATTTGCGGATTGACGAACACCGTCAGCGGCATCGGCTCAAGCTCGCCATAGCGGGTCGGGCCACCGGCAATTTCAATGATCGCCAGCCGCACGCCTGCGCCGACCTGCGGCGCCGCCAGACCGATACCGCCATAGTCATGCAGCGTGTCCACCATGTCATCAATCAGGCGAGCAATTTCGGGACTGCCGATCTCTGTCGCCTTGAGCGGCCGCGCCACCTGCCGCAATAGCGGATGGCCCATGTTCAGAACTCGCCGCACTGCCATCGCCCTAGCCTCCGACTCCGGTCTGCGCCACCGACCACTCCCATAATCGCTTACGCGGCTCTATGGCCCTGGCCAGATCCGAAGTCGTTTTGACAGCCTCGTGCTCGAAGTATTCGGCCGTGGTGGCTTCCAGCGCGGGATCGGCAGCCAGCTTTACGTAGGTGCGGGCGCTGCGCTGCGGGGTATTCCAGCCGAATAATGTGCCGGTACCGAAGACGATTTTCGCACCCAGTTTAAATACCCCTGTCAGGTTGCGATAAATCGACGTGTTGACAAAAAAGCCGGGCGAAATGGCATTAATGGTCACCCCACTGCCCTGCAGACGCTCTGCCAGTTCATACATGAAATACAAATTGCTGAGCTTGGCGCGGTGATAGGCAGTAAAGGACGCTGCATTGGATGGTTTGTTGTGATCTTTCCAGATCAGCTCATTGTTCAGGTCATCAAAATCCAAACCGTCACCGGCCTTGTGGGCTTCGGAGGACACCAGAATAATGCGCGCCGGCGCGCTCTGCCGGAGTCGATCGAGCAGCAAATGGGTCAGCAGAAAATGCGCCAGGTGGCAGGTAGCCACATGGTGCTCGTAGCCTTCCGGCGTAACCCGCCGCACCGGATCGGTAATACCGGCATTGCAGAACAGTACGTCCAGGCGAGCGTGGTCGGACAGCACTGCGGCGGCCAGCTTGCGCACCGCGGCCATGCGCGTCAGCTCACAATAACGGAACTCGGCGCTGCCGGGCCCGGCATTGATTTCATCCCGCAGCCTGGTGCCGGCCTCGCCTTCCCAGTCCACGATAATGATATGCGCACCCATGGCGCCGAGCATGCGGGCAGTTTCGCGGCCCATGCCACGCGCACCGCCGGTAATAAGCACGATTTTGCCCTGCATGTTGCGATTCATGGTTAATGATTGATGGTTGGCACCTGTCCGGCGAACGAAACTTACTTGCGGTGGTGAGAATCGTCACCCCGCTGCAGCGGCGCTTCCCATTTAATGTCCGGGTCCACGGCATGATAGATGCCGCCGATGGTTTCGGGCTCGTCAATACATTCCACCACCAGTGCGCCAACATCGGCACGGTTGGCCACGCCCATCACGGTCTGGTCGCTGGTCTTAATGGCGGTGCCACTCGGCGGGTCATTGGTCAGTCCACCCGGGCGCACGATGGTGGCATCCAGTCCGGCCGCCATTAAATGCTCTTCGGCAATCTGCTTGGCTGCCAGCACCTCGCCCAGCACTTCGATTACCTTGGGTGCGACGGCAACCCGGCTGTCGCCGCAACCGATAGCCGTCACCATCAGCACCCGGCGAATACCAGCGGCCCGGGCCGCATCAATAATCACTATTGCGCCCTCGCGATCGGCGCGCCGCTCTACCCCGCGTTCGCCGCTGAGGCTGATCACCACCGCAGTGTATGCATCTCCTGCCATGACCTCGCTGACACTGTCGGCATCAAACACATCAGCCAGCACGATTTTAACTCCCAGTTCCTGCAGCGCGCTGGTATCGGAACTTTCCCGCACGGCCACCGTCACACCATCGCCGCGCGCAGCCAGTACCCGCGCAGCCCCCAAGCCGGTGCCGCTGGTACCGCCGAATATCAGTACGTTTTGCTTACTCATCGGAGTCCTCTATTATGCAGAGCGCGTTGTGGTTTAACCGGGAGTGTAGCAGCGCCCATGGAAAAACGACCTTATTTCGTACTCGGCGATGCCCTTGCCAATATTGTGGTCGCCACGGCGGCCATTGCCGCGAGCTCAGCCGCCATTGGCGGCGATATGGGCATGCTGCCCGGGATGCTGCTGGGCATGTTGCTGGGCATGCTTATCGCACTGATCATCAGCATGGGCATTCTGGCGCCGATGCTCGGTGTTATGGAGATTCTGACGCCATGCATGCTGGGTGGCATGTTCGGTGGCATGTGGGGCGGCATGTGGGATCTCAGCGGCGGCGAAATATTTCAGTGGGGTGCCGCCACCGGTTTAGGCGCACTGGTTTTTGTGTACACCATGAATGCCGTGCTGGGCGGGCCGCAGCGGCTGGACCGACTGCTCACCCAGGCCGGCAACGAGGACTGAGGCATGGATACCGGCACACAGGCAAAATGGGATCGCGCCGCACGCAGTTTCGATCTGATGGCGGCCAACGGCCCGGAAAAACGCTGGCGGCCGGCCAAGCTGGAGGTCTTCTCGCACATGCAGCCGGATGCGCGCATTCTGTTCCTGGCGCTTGGCACCGGTCTGGATATCGAGGCTTTCCCGGCAAATTGCGATATCACCGCAATAGATATCAGCCCCAACATGGTAGCCAAAGCTGAGGAACGCATGGCCGCCTATACAGGCAGCATTCGTGCCGAAGTCATGGATGTGCATGACATGAGCTTTGCCGACGAATCTTTCGACCAGGCGTTCACGTCCTGCACCTTCTGCTCGGTGCCGGATCCGGTTGACGGTCTGAGGGCACTCTACCGCGTGCTTAAACCCGGCGGTGAACTGCACATGTTCGAGCATACCGGCAGCCGCGTATTTCCGTTCAGCTTCATGATGAACCTGATGTCGCCGCTGGCCAGCCGCTTCGGCCCGGAGCTCAACCGCGATACCGTCGCCAACGTTCAGGCAGCCGGGTTCGAGCTGCGCGAGGTCAACAATGTGTTTCTGGATACCGTGAAAACCATATCTGCGGTCAAACCGCAGCGTGACTGAGCACTAAATAAAGCCGAAATACGCCACGCGAGGCTGTACAATCCGCGCGCATGACGGAAAGCTCCCCCAACTACGGTTTCGCCAAAATTCTGCTGGCCAGCGGCGTGGTTATTTTTGCCATTGGCCAGTCGTTGCTGTTTATCGTCGTGGCGCCAATGGCACGTTCCATAGGCTTTACCGAAATCGAATTCGGCCTGGCATTTTCGCTGGCCAACCTGTCACTGATCTTTGCCGGCCCGTTCTGGGGCAAACGCAGCGATGTAATCGGCCGCAAGCCGGTGTTCATCATCGGGCTGGCCGGCAGCGCTGTGGGAACCCTGGCGATGGCACTCACCCTCGGCTACGGCATCAATATTGCGGCTGCCGGCGGCAGCGCCGGACTGTTGCTGCTGGCCATGGTGTTTGGTTCACGCTTCCTTTACGGACTGACGGCTTCGGGCATTTACCCGTCCTCGTCGGCCTACATCGCTGACATTACCGGCTGGAACGACCGCGCCAAGGGGATGGCGCTTATCGGCAGCGCCAATGCACTGGGCTCTATAATCGGCCCCGCCATCGGTGGCGGCCTCGCCTTTATGGGCGTGTTATTTCCCATGTACGTTGCTGTTGCCCTGTCGCTGCTGGCCGCCGTGACAGCGGCGGTCTGGCTGGTGGAGCCTGAGCAGCACAAAATCCGCAAAGCAGCACCCAAGTCCGACAAGCCGCCACTCAAATTCACCGATGCACGGCTGGTCCCCTACATGATCATGTGGGCTGCGTTTTTCATTATTTTTATATCGCTGAACTTCATCACGGCCTTCTACATTCAGGACCGCTTCGGGATCACCGATCTCGATGCCGTCATGCGTACCGCCGGCATCATGCTGGCCTGCATGGCGGTGGTCATTACCCTGGTACAGGGCGTGTTGTTTCAGATCATTACAATTTCGCCGCAGGTACTGTTGCTGCTGGCGGGGCCGTCGTTTGCAGCTGCCGTGTTTACCATGGCTTTCGCCCCCAACCTGGTGGTGCTGGGCATCGGCTTTGGCATACTCGGCGGCTCGTTTGCCTGTTCAACGCCGGGCATCAACGGCTGCGCCAGCCTGAAAATGGAAGCCCACGAACAGGGTGCAGCAGCCGGCTACCTGGCGGCTGCCAACACCTCGGGCGCTATTCTCGGCCCGCTGGTGGGCTCGACGCTGTATCAGATTCAGCCCAATGCGCCGATGCTGGTAGGCGGCACGCTGATGGTTCTCATCAGCATTTATGCCTTTACGATTCCAGCGCCGGCAAAACCTGCTCCGCAAACAGACGAGTCTGCCTGATCATTGCAGCCTGCCGTTCACCGTGCGGGTGTGCCACCGGTGAACCACCTAGCAGGTAAACGTGATCCAACCCCATATCGATGATTTTCGTAAGCCGGTCGCGGCATTTGTCCGGCGGCCCGCAGATGGAGAACCAGTCAACAAACTCGTCGCTGACTTCACCGGCATGTTCGGCTTCTTCCTGCGCATGGTGCTCCATGTCGTAATCGCTTTGCATGTGCCGTGCCAGCTCTTTGAGCTGCGGCGGCAGATGATCCAGCGGTGCGTTCTTCATACCGGCGAAATGCGCCACCATGCCGGCGATCATGCGGCCGATGTTAATGGCCGTCTGTTCATCCTCATCGCACACCAGATTGACAAACGCACCGATGCTGATGCTGTCGCGAGCGCGGCCGATTTTTTGCAGATGATCGGTGGCAGTTTTGATTGCCCACTCGATACGTTCAGGTGCGCTGCCCACCGCAAAGCTGATGCGATCGCCCTCCTCGACTGCCATCTGGATGGTCTTCGGGCCGGTACAGGCGATATCAATCGGCACCGGCGGCACGTCTTCGCCCTTGAGCCAGCGCAATGCTGACTCCTTGTCGCCGCGCTGAATGGTTTCACCGTTCATGTAGGCACGCAGCATGCCGATGTAGGCGCGCATTTGTTTGGTGGTCGCATTGCGTATACCGATATGGGCCGCCGATGAGTCGCCGCGGCCGATTACGCAGATCGCCCTGCCGCCGGACTCCTGTTGCAGGGTCATGAGTGCAGTAGCGCTGACTGCGGCATCCCGCGTCACCGGGTTGGTGACACCGGTGCCGAGCCGCAACTGGTCCGTGCTGGCGCTGGCCAGCGCCAGTTGCCCGTAGGGGTCCGGTGCAAGATTCTGGGTGTCCGGACACAACAGGTAAGCGAACCCCATGGCCTCGATTTCCCGCGCCAGCACTTCCGTATAACCGGGCGATGCTTCCATGACGATGCCGAATTCAGTGTTTTGTTTGTCTGCCATTGCCTGCCTGTCTGTCTGTCAAAAATTGCCGGCGCAGCTTGCTGTTGCGACGCCGGCTGTCTGTTCAGGGAACACGCTTTGTAAGGCAGTTGGCCTCGTCCGGCATGCGGTGTAGCTTTAGTGTTCGCCCGGCGGATGCGCCGGCACAAGGAGACCCGCATGCGCATCGATCTGATCATCGAATCCCACAAAACGCTGGAAGAATACACGCGGCTGGGCATGCTGGCTGAGGAATACGGCTTCGGCTGCATCTGGGTACCGAACAGCGCCAACGGCCGCGATCCTTTTGTCAGTTTTACGCCGCTGGGCCTGCAATCGCAGCGCATAGCGATGGGACCGATGGCCATCAGCCCGTTTGAGCTGCATCCGATCAAAATGGGCGCCGCACTGATGACCCTGAATGAACTGTCGGGCGGCCGCGCGGCAATTGTCGTCGGTGGCGGTGGCGGGGTGGCCGAGAATATCGGCCAGCGGCCGAAAACCGTGCTGCAACCGATGCGTGAATGCATCGAGATCCTGAACATGATGGCCGCCGGCGAAGCCGGCAAATACGCCGGCGAATTCTTTCCGGTCGCCTGGCTGGACACGCGCTGGGTCACACAACCGCCGCCGATGATTTATGCCGGTGCCAACGGCCCGAAAATGCTGGCAGCCGCTGCCGAATACGCCGCCGGCATCATGGTCAGCGACTTCGTGCCAAAGCGCATGCCATGGGTGCGCGACATCATTGACCCGCAACTGGCAGCCCGCGGCATTAATCCGGCCGATTACCCGGTAAACAATTTCTGGGCCTGGCACGTGAAAGAGGACCCGGTGGCAGCACGCGACGAGTCGGCCATCTATTTGTGCGTGCGCGGCACCATTTACGACGACTACCTGCATGACGTGCTGGACGAAGACGAGGCGGCGCTGGTGACTGCCAACATCGGCAGTTTTGCCAAAGCCTATTACCGGAAAAGCCCGCAAATCGAAGGCGTACCGGCGGAAATCGTCGACAAGATCATCGCACAGGGCACCTCGGCGTCGTCGCTGGATAATATTCAGGCCGAAGTGGAACGCTTCAAGGAGTTCGAGCGCGTCGGCCTGCCGCAGATTTCGCTCAAGGTTTACGGCGACCCGGAAACCGCTATCAAAAACATCGGCGAACACATTATTCCGGAGCTGGCGTGATCCGGTTTATAGCGTCCGCCGACAAATACATGTAATTACATGTATAAGCCGGTATGATGATTGTTTTCAGCATTCGCGGATTCGCTTCATGCCCTTCAGCATCCAATTCATGGCCCGTGGCTGTGCCGCTTCACTGGCGCTCGCAATAGTCCTGCTGCTGCCGGCCACCGCCGCCAACGCGCAGGCGTTCGACCCGGCCAAAGTGGACTGGGAAAAACTCAGCAAGATCCCCATGCGCGACCTGTTTATCAGGCAATTCAACAAGGATTGCGCAGGTTGCCATGGCGCAGACCTGCGCGGCCTGACGCTGGGTCCGGCGCTGGTCGGTGTGGAATTGAAAAACGGCGACAGCGTAAAACAGATCGCCCGCAGCATTGCCGAAGGCTCGCCCGGCACAGAAATGCCGGCCTGGTCGGCAACGCTGAATGAAAATCAAATATGGAATCTCGCGCTGTACATCGCCGAGCAACGCCAGGGCACTACCATTCTCGACAAACGCGACGGCATCGAGGTGCAGCTGCCGGAAGGCGCGGTGCAAAGCGAACTGCATGCCTTTGCCATTGACCTTATTGCCGAGGGGCTTGATGCCATGCCGTTCGGTATCGAGGCGCTGCCGGACGGCCGCCTGCTGCTGACCGAGCGCATGCGCGGACTGCGCATCGTGAATACCGACGGGTCTTTGTCCGCTTACATCACGGGCACGCCAGCGGTGTATGACGATTCCGGTACCTTTCTGGGCCAGGTGCAGGGATTGGGCTGGATGCTGGATGTAGCTTTGCACCCGGATTTCGCAAACAACGGCTGGATCTATTTGCATCACACCGATCGCTGCACCGGCTGCAATGCACTGAGTGAGAAAAGCGGCACGCCGGTTTCCATGAACCGCATCATTCGCGGCCGCATTGATGACGGCCGCTGGGTTGACGAGCAGGTCATCTGGGAGGCCGCCAAGCAACACTACACCAATACCTCCGACCTGGCTGCTGCCGGCCGGCTGGCCTTTGGCAGCGACGGGTTGTTGTATTTCAGTGTCGGCATCAAAGACACGCTTGATGTCATGGGGACGCAGGATCTCGACAAACCCTACGGCAAGATTCATCGCGTGCATGACGACGGCCGCATTCCTGCTGATAATCCGTTTGTGGATGTTGCCGGCGCCCTGCCCTCAATCTATACCCTCGGGCATCGCAGCGCGCAGGGTCTGGCGCTGAATCCGGCCAGTGGCGATATCTGGGAATCTGAAATGGGGCCGCGCGGCGGCGACGAACTGAATCGTCTGGTCAAAGGCGGCAACTACGGCTGGCCACTGTTTACCAGCGGGGTGAATTATGACGGCCGGCCGGTCAAGCCGCCCAAGGGACTGTCGCTGGATGAAGCCGATGCAATCTTCCCGGTGGTGGACTGGACGCCGGCCATCGCAATGTCGAATTTTTTGTTCTACGACGCCGCGGAATTTCCCGGCTGGCGCGGCAGCATCATTGCCGGCACCCTGCGCGCGACTGACCTGCTGCGCCTGGAAGTTAAAGACAATCGCGTCGTGCATACCGAAGTGCTGCTCGAAAATGTGGTGCGCTTCCGCGACGTTGCGCTCGGACCAAACGGCGAGCTGTACCTGCTACTGGAAAACAAGGCAGGTTCGATGATCGTGCGGCTGAAACCCGCCGGCTGAATTCATCAGGCATAAAAAAAACCGGGGCGCGTGGCCCCGGTTTTCCCCTTGAAATGATCGAAACCGGCTCAGGCCGCTTTCTCGATCTTTTTCCTTTCCTCGCGGCTCTTGATGCGCGGCACTTCTTCCACCACCCAGTTGCCGGAAGTTCGGCGCGCGGGGCTCGGGATGGCATAGGCCGTGTCCTTGCCGTTGTTCTCCTGGAAAGCTTTCCAGTCGATGCGCCAGCCCATGTTGTCGAATTTCTCCAGCCATTCGCGATAGGCAACAATTGCCTTGTCTGCCGGCATCAGCACCTCCTTGGTGGGACTGAGCGGCGTCATGGTCGGGTA
>JAUIEY010000265.1 GCA_030429685.1 Gammaproteobacteria bacterium | reverse complement strand
TACACTCTATGTCCGCAGCGCCAGCCATCCCCAAGCCGCGCCAGCGCCTTTTCAGTTACGACCGCTACTGGCCAGAATGCTATAGCAAGGCCGAATTTCTGCCCACAAGCCGGAAGCAGATGGATGCGCTTGGCTGGGATTCATGCGACATCATTATCGTCAGCGGCGATGCCTACGTAGACCATCCGTCTTTCGGGATGGCGCTGATTGGTCGCCTGCTCGAGGATCAGGGCTTCCGCGTCGGGATCATTGCGCAGCCCGACTGGCACTCCGCCGATGCTTTTGCAGCACTGGGCGCGCCCAACCTGTTCTTCGGCGTTGCGGCGGGCAACATGGATTCCATGATTAATCGCTACACGGCTGACCGCAAGGTGCGTTCCGACGATGCCTATACCCCGGGGGGCGCCGGCGGCAACCGGCCGGACCGTTGTTCTATCGTGTATGCCCAGCGTTGCCGCGAGGCTTTTGCTGATGTGCCGATTGTGCTCGGCGGAATTGAGGCCTCGCTGCGGCGCATTGCTCACTATGACTACTGGCAGGATAGCGTGCGCCGCTCCATTCTGCTCGACGCTGCGGCAGATTTGCTGGTTTATGGCAATGCCGAGCGTGCCATTGTTGAAATTGCTCACCGTCTGGCGCGCGGCGATCAGCTGGAACGCATGACCGATATCCGCGGTACGGCTTTTGTCCGCAGAAATACACCGAAGCGCTGGATGGAGATTGATTCCACCCGCGTGGACCGGCCCGGGCGTATCGAGAAAGTCGTAAACCCCTATATCAATGTGCGGGACATGAGTCCGGCTGAGAAAGCCCGTCGTGAGGCGCCGCTGGCACAATCCGAACCGGCAGCGAAGCTCAAGCGGGAGCGCACCGTGATTCGCCTGCCATCGTTCGAAAAAGTCCGCAACGATAAGGTGCTGTACTCGCATGCCAATCGTGTTCTGCACCTGGAGACCAATCCGGGCAATGCCCGGGCGCTGGTGCAAAAACACGGCGAGGTGGATGTATGGCTGAATCCGCCGCCGGTTCCCCTCAGCACCGATGAAATGGACTACGTCTACGGCATGCCGTTCGCGCGGGTGCCGCATCCCGATTACGGCACTGCCAAAGTGCCTGCCTGGGAGATGATTCGCTTTTCCGTCAATATCATGCGTGGCTGCTTCGGCGGCTGCACCTTCTGTTCTATTACCGAACATGAAGGACGCATTATCCAGAACCGCTCAGCCGAATCCGTGCTGCAGGAAGTGGAGGATATTCGTGACAAGGTGCCTGGCTTTACCGGCGTGATCTCCGATCTGGGCGGTCCGACCGCCAACATGTACCGGCTGGCGTGCAAGAGCCCCGCGATCGAGGCCGCCTGTCGCCGGCCAAGTTGTGTGTATCCGGGGGTTTGCAAGAATCTGAATACTGACCATTCGGCGTTGACGCAGCTATACCGCGACGCACGGCAATTGCCGGGCATTAAAAAGGTCTTGATCGGTAGCGGCGTGCGCTATGACCTGGCGGTTGAAGATCCGGAGTACGTCAGGGAGCTGGTGACGCATCATGTAGGCGGCTATCTGAAAATTGCGCCGGAGCACACAGAAGATGGGCCGCTGGGCAAAATGCTCAAACCCGGTATCGGCACCTACGACCGGTTTAAAGAACTGTTTGACAAGTTCTCGGCGGAGGCCGGCAAAGAGCAGTATCTGATCCCGTATTTTATCGCCGCTCATCCGGGCACCACGGACGAAGACATGCTGAATCTTGCCTTGTGGCTGAAGCACAATGGCTTTCGTGCTGACCAGGTGCAGGCGTTTTACCCGTCGCCCATGGCCACCGCCACCGCGATGTATTACACCGAGAAAAATCCATTAAAAAGAGTAAGTTATAAGTCCGAAGAGGTTGCAGCACCGAAATCGCCGGAGCAGCGGCGCCTGCACAAGGCGTTTTTGCGCTATCACGACCCGGCCAACTGGCCGGTGTTACGGGACGCGCTCCGGCGTATGGAACGGTCAGACCTGATCGGTGATGGCGAGCAGCACCTTATTCCAGCTCAGCAACCCGACCGGCAGCAGGACGGCTACCAGTCACCGCGCCGCAAGAACTCTGCCCAGGCGCACAAGCGGCGCAAGAAAAGCGCGCGTGGCAAGCTGCTGACTCAACATACCGGTCTGCCGCCTCGCAAGCAGCAGTGATGCATCTGCAGCTGCGGTTAGTACGCGCGGCTGAATTCAGGCATCACATGCTTGCCGATGATCTGCAATGCCTCCATCGGTTCGTCATGTAAGCGTACGGACAATTCGGTCAGGCCGGCATCGCGAAAGCCGCGGAAACGTTCGATTTCCGCATCAAGATCGTTGATGTCTCCCGCCGAGGACAACCCGCCGATCAGGCGGTTGACCAGATCTTCAGGCACACCCTCAATCTCTCCGGAACGGGTCCAGCTG
>JAUIEY010000264.1 GCA_030429685.1 Gammaproteobacteria bacterium | reverse complement strand
CCAGAACCAGAGCAAGACGCCATCGCAGGTTATCTTGACGCAGAAACAGAGGCGATCGACACCCTCACAGAAGAAGCCCAGCACGCCATCGAACTCCTGCAAGAACGTCGAACTGCTCTGATTTCCGCCGCCGCCAGCTTGGCGGTCAGCGTTGCGAATGGTGCCAGCATCACCGGACGCAATTGTTTTTTTGCAGACTGCTCATCGACTGTGATGTCATCTTCATAGAGATAAAACACCGTCGCAGCCAGTTCGCGCAGAGTCTCGGCGCGCTCACGATAGGCTTCGATGACCCTTACCGGCTCCGGCCCATTGGCCGGGTCCAGCTCAAGTTTGCCGAGTTGCTCAACGAATAGCGGCAGCAAACTTTCCGGCGCAGCGGCCATGATGTATTGCTGGTTAAGCCAGGTCAGCTTTTCCTGGCTGAATTTCGATGCCGATGCATTCACATCGGCAACATCAAACAATTCGATCATTTCAGCGCGGCTGAAAATTTCCTGGTCACCATGTGACCAGCCCAGCCTCACCAGGTAATTCAGCAACGCATCGGGCAGATACCCCTCCTCGCGGTACTCAAGCACATTTACCGAACCATGTCGTTTGGACAAACGCGACCCGTCCTCGCCAAGAATCATCGGCAGGTGGGCAAACACCGGACGCTCGAACCCTAATGCTGCCATCATGTGTACATGGCGGGCGGTGTTATTGAGGTGATCATCGCCGCGGATGACATGCGTAATGCCCATATCTGCATCGTCAATCACGACGCAAAAATGGAACGTAGGCGTGCCGTCGGGCCGCACAATCACCAGGTCATCCAGCATGGCATTGTCATAGGTGACCGTGCCGCGCACCAAATCTTCTATCACCACTTCGCCCTGATCCGGGGTTTTAAAGCGAATGACCGGGTCGACGCTCTCACGGGGCTCCCGCCGGTTACGGCAGCGACCGTCGTAGCGTGGATTTTCACCGCGCGCCACCTGCGCCGCGCGCATCTCTTCGAGCTCCTCCCGCGTGCAGTAGCAACGATATGCCTGCCCGTTCTGCAGCAGTTGCTGAGCCAGCTCCGCATAGCGCTCGGTGCGTTGCGTCTGGAAATATGGCCCCTCATCCCAGTCAATGCCCAGCCATTGCATTCCTGCAAGGATTGCATCTATGGATTGCTGCGTGGAGCGCTCGCGATCAGTGTCTTCAATACGCAGCACAAAGCGGCCGCCATGGCGGCGCGCATGCAGCCAGGAAAACAGCGCGGTGCGCACACTGCCTATGTGCAGATAACCTGTCGGACTGGGGGCAAATCGGGTCTTCATCGCTTGCTGCTGCATGGGTAAACGGGCGGCAATTCTAGCAGAGCGCCGGTTTGCATTGGCAGGCAACCGCGCATGGTGCAGACTGTGCGCATGAATTTGCAGGCGACCATCAGTGCATTGTTTCCTTCCGGCGTCGCGGTCTGCTACTCGGCCTGCTGCCCGCCGGACGCCGAATTGCTGCCGGCCGAGCTTGCACATACGCGCAACATGGTGAGCAGCCGGCTGTCAGAATTCCGCCACGGGCGCTGGTGTGCCCGCCAGGCGATGCAGGCGCTCGGCCTGCCGGTCGGCCCGGTCGGCAAGCGCCCCGACCGCGCACCGGAATGGCCGGCCGGTGTGACCGGCACTATCGCCCACACAGGCTCGCTGGCCGCAGCCGCGGTAGCACGAGCCGACGATTTCGTCGCCCTGGGTCTGGATATTGAGCAGGCCGGACCACTTGAAGCGGAAACTGCCAGACTCATTGTCAGACCCGACGAAGACGGCGGCGTGCACGGCAATCGCGCCAAAGTGCTGTTCAGCATCAAAGAAGCTATATACAAGTGCATACACCCGGTGGTGCGGACCTACGTGGATTTTCAGGAGATGCGGGTCGATCTGAGCGGTCCGCCAGGATCATTCGCGGCGGTGCCGGATACCAACAATTTCGATGCCGCCATGATCGCCGGACTGGCCGGGCGCTACACGGTCACGGACGAACTGGTGATCAGCGCCTGCTGGATTATGCCCACACACTAACCTTACAGATGCTTTTTAAAGTAAAATCTAGCTCCTCTCAAATGATACGCATCGGCTACAGGGATTCTCGTATGAAGGTTCGTCGCATGTTCAGCAGCGCCGTCGCTGCGATACTTATTAGCTTCAGCCTGGCATTGCCGGCTCAGGACAGCATTACTGCCGGCGGTGACTATCTGGTCAATCCGGGAGACTTACTGTCTGTCTCCGTCTGGAAGGAAGAAGGCCTGCAGCAAGAAGTGCTGGTGCGGCCGGACGGCAAATTCTCGTTTCCGCTGGCCGGCGATATCGTCGCCAAGAACAAAAGCGTCACGGAGATTCGCGCGGAATTGACTGAACAACTGGCGCGCTATATCCCCGACCTCGTGGTCAGTGTGGCGGTGCTGC
>JAUIEY010000031.1 GCA_030429685.1 Gammaproteobacteria bacterium | reverse complement strand
GAACTCCAGCGCGCCGAGCCTTCGGCAATAAAATTGATTTCCAGGCGGTCAATAAACGGCGGTGACCGGCCATCCAGAATTTCCAGGCCATATTGTCCCTGTGTTTCGGGATCGTATCCCTCGGCAGCCAGATCAAGCGGTCCACGATCAAAATTTTCATTCGGCACCAGCACCGCTTTGGCTGAATCATAGGAAACCAGCCGAAACGGCCCGGAGCCTACCGGGTTAATCGAAAACTCACGCCCGTAAAACTCCACGGCCTCACGCGGCACGGCCACGCTGGGGCCCATGGCGAGTGTGTAGACCAATTGCGGATACGGCCGGGTCAGTTTTATCTGCAGGGTATACCGGTCAATGGCCTGAAAACCTGACACTGCTGCGGCGTAATCGGAACCACCCTGTTTCCATTCGTTAAGGCCCGCAATGCGTCCCTGCCAGAGCCAGGCAGCGACAGAACGGGTAGCCGGATCGAAATGCCGTTTCATGGCATAAACGAAATCGTCGGCGACCACTTCTCTGCCGCGGCCGTTCGGGAACACCTCACTGTCAGCAAACCGTATGCCCCTTTTCAGACGAATGGTGTAGGTCAGTCCGTCGGCCGATATATCCGGCATGGCTGCCGCCAGCCGCGGTTTCAGCTCATAGGGTCGCTGCAGGTATTTGTAGACATAAAGGCTGTCATACAAGGTCTGCACCATGTCGTTTGCACTTGCCGTCGATGCCCTGGCAGGATCCAGACTGCCGGGCATGGAGCGCATCGAATAACGAAACACTTTTCCATCGGCACCAGCGGTGGCGGCATCGCCGGTGCCGTCACAGCCCGCCAGCAACCCTGCAACGACCAGCCCTGCAAGCAGCAACCTTGCGACCAGCAATACTATGCGGCAGGAATACACGGTGGCGTCTAGTTGCGGGTATTCAGGAAAGCTTTCTCGGAGATATCTGTCCAGCGTTGGGCCTTTGCCTTGTAGGCCTGGAACGATGTATTAATTTTTGCTGCCCGCGGGTCACGCGCCACCAGTTCGGCGATGATTTCGTCAACGTAACCGCGCAATGCATCGAGCACCTCGTCCGGGAAACGCCGTATTTCCACCTCGGGGTTCTGTTCCAGTTCGGCCAGCGCGGCCGCGTTGCGCGCGCTGTATTCCGCCATCATGGATTCATTGAGCGCACTGGCAGCCAGTTCCACAATGGTACGCAGGTCATCCGGCAGACTGTCTAAAGCATCCTTGTTTACGATGCATTCCAGCGTCGGGCCGGGTTCGTGCCAGCCGGGATAATAATAATATCTGGCCGTTTCCTGCAGGCCGAGCACCTGATCGTTGTAGGGCCCGACCCATTCGGAGGCATCAATCACCCCGGTCTGCAGTGACGTAAATACCTCGGCCGCCGGCAACGTTACCGGCGCGCCGCCGGCGCGCGCGAGCGCCTCGCCGCCAATACCGGGGATGCGCATCCGCAATCCCTTGAGGTCTTCAATGGTGTTGATTTCGCGGTTGAACCAGCCGCCCATCGGCACGCCGGTGTTACCGGCCGGGAAGGGCACCAGATTGAAATCAGCATAAAGCTCACGATAAAGCTCCAGACCGCCGCCGTAGAACAACCAGCCATTCATTTCCAGCACCGTCATGCCGAAGGGAATGGTGGTGAAATATTGCGTGGCCTCGGCTTTGCCTTTCCAGTAGTAGGCAGCACCATGACCCATCTCGACACTGCCGCGGCTTACTGCATCGAAAACTTCCAGTGCCGGCACCAGCTCGCCGCCGGCATAAATTCTGATTTTCAGGCGCCCGCCCGATGCCCGCTCAATTTGCTCGACCATGCGTTGCACGCCGGTCTGCATGCCGGGAAAGCCCGGCGGCCAGGTCGTAACCATTTTCCACTCATAGCGCTGCCCTGCAGTGTCCGGTGTACCGGCAGACTGCTCGCCGGCACAGGATGACAACGCCAGCGCACCGGCGCCGGTCAGAATATCCCTTCTTTTCATACGTAACGACCTGTCGTATACCGCTGCTACCAGCGGGCATATTAGACTGCGCCAGAGACCTAAGCCAACGACCGGCCGGTTACGCTTGTGCATGCAGCAGAGCTGAGCGAGACTCGCCGCATGATTGGTTTGCTGCAACGAGTAAGTTCGGCCAGTGTTTGCGTAAACGGCGAAATCATCGCAGCCATTGATGCCGGCTTGCTGGTACTGGTCGGTGTCGAGCGCGGCGATAGCGAAGCCGGCGCGCAGCGACTGGCTGAAAGGCTGCTGAACTACCGCGTATTCAGTGATTCGGCCGGCCGGATGAACTTGTCGCTGCGCGACATCGGCGGCGGTTTGCTGCTGGTACCGCAATTTACCCTGGCCGCCGATACCGGCAGCGGCAATCGCCCCGGCTTCAGTGCCGCAGCCGCCCCGGAACGGGGCAGGGAGCTGTTCGACTGTCTCGTCGCGGCTGCCCGGGAGCAACATATCACGGTGCAAACCGGCCGGTTCGGCGCTGACATGCAAGTGTCTTTATGTAATGAAGGGCCGGTCACCATCAGTCTGCGGGTGCCGCCGGACAGCACTGCAGCGACGCCTCAGTAATAGGGTCCGATATGCATTATTATTGTGGGTCTGTATTGCGCGGGCAGCAGCCCGCAAAACTTTTACGGGCGTAAGCCCTGGCGGAGACAAACATGGGATTAGGCGGTATCAGCCTCTGGCAGTTGCTCATCGTACTGTTGATCGTGGTGCTGATTTTCGGCACCAAGAAACTCAGCGGCATGGGCTCGGACCTTGGCGGCGCGGTCAAAGGCTTTCGCAAAGCCATGAACGACGCCGACACCGACGAAGACCAGGCCCAGATCGACAAACCCGATGCGGAATTTTCAGCTGACTCGTCCGGCGATTCGGCGGGCGCCGAAAACAAGCAGAACTCCTAAAGCGCCATGTTCGATATCGGCTTCTGGGAGCTGGTAATCCTGTTCGGGCTCGGGCTCATGGTGCTGGGCCCGGAGCGGTTGCCCAGAGTGGCGGCGAAAATAGGCCGTTGGGTCGGGCAGGCCCGCAACATGGCGCGCCACCTCAGCAATCAGATTCGCGACGAAATCGAGCCCTTTGAATCGGGTCTCAACTCCGTCAACGAAGCCATGCGCAAGGACTACTCTGCGTTGCGCCCGGAACCCGGTCAGGAACCGGCTGCGGCAGACTCCGGCGACAACACTGAGTCTCCCGCTGCACAGCAACCGACTGATTCCGGCAAGTCAGCATGACGGCAGCCGGCGGCAACCAGAACGCCCCCGGGGAAGAAGAGGTTCTTGAAGAAAGCAGCCTGATTTCTCACCTGGTCGAACTGCGTGACCGGCTGATTCGCATCACCCTCGCGGTGCTGGCGATTTTTATCTGCCTGTTTCCGTTCGCCGAGCGAATTTTCACCCTGGTGGCACAACCGCTGCTGGATCAATTGCCCGAAGATGCCACCATGATCGCGACACAGGTCGCATCGCCTTTTCTGACGCCGTTCAAAACCACCATGTGGGTCGCGTTGTTTCTGGCGATGCCGTTCGTGATCTACCAGGTATGGGCTTTTGTGGCACCCGGCCTGTATAAGAAAGAAAAACGCTTTGCCATCCCGCTGGTACTGTCCAGTATTGTGCTGTTCTACTGCGGCGTGGCTTTCGCCTATTTCGTCGTGTTTCCGCTGATGTTTGCATTCTTCAACGCCGTCGCTCCCGAGGGCGTTGCAGTCATGACCGACATCAACAACTACCTTGATTTTGTGCTGGTGATTTTTTTCGCTTTCGGCATGGCTTTCGAAGTGCCGGTTGCCACCGTTATGCTGGTATGGTCCGGACTGACCAGCGCGGACAAGCTCGCCGAAAGTCGCGCCTATGTGTTTCTCGGCGCTTTTGTTGCGGGCATGCTGCTGACACCGCCGGATGTGATTTCGCAAACCCTGCTGGCCGTGCCGATATACCTGCTGTATGAGGCCGGCATCATCATGGCGCGTGTGATGCTGCCCGAAGCCTCCGCAAACACCGAGGAGTCCACATGAGTCAGACCGCTGCCGGCACTGTGCCGCCGCAACTGACAGTAAAAGCCATTTTGCTGGGCATTGCGCTGGCGATGGTGCTGGCAGGGGCCAACGCCTATCTCGGTCTGTTCGCCGGACTAACCGTATCGGCCTCCATACCGGCCGCGGTAATTTCCATGGGGCTGTTGAAGCTCTTTCGGGAAAGCAACATTCTTGAAAACAATATTGTGCAGACCTCAGCATCGGCCGGTGAGTCGCTTGCCGCCGGCGCCATATTCACGCTGCCCGCACTCATACTGCTGGGCTACTGGGACGTTTTCGACTACTGGTGGGTATGTGCCATTGCCGGGCTGGGCGGATTGCTGGGGGTGATGTTCACCATTCCCCTGCGTCGCTCGCTGATCGTGGAACAGGCCCTGCCGTTTCCGGAAGGCACCGCCACTGCCGAGGTGCTGCGGGCGGGTGACCGCCCGGGTCAGGGCCTCAAACTGCTGGGCGTGGCCGCGCTGGTCGGCGGTCTGGTCAAATTCGCCGAAACCGGTCTGCGCCTGTGGCCCGCCACCGCACAGAGCGGCGCCATCGCCGGCAATACGGTGTTCTATGCCGGCAGCAATTTGTCGCCCGCATTGCTCAGCGTCGGCTACATCGTCGGGCTGAATATTGCCGCACTGGTATTTATCGGTGGCTGTATTTCCTGGGTTGTGGCGATTCCGATCTACAGCACCTGGTTCATGGACCCGGCGCTGGCGGCTGGCGCGGACGGCGCCGACCTCGCCTATACCATCTGGAGCAGCAAAATCCGCTACCTGGGCGTCGGCGCCATGCTGGTGGGAGGTATCTGGGCACTGGTATCCATCCGCAGTTCGGTGTTTTCCGGAATTCGCAGCGGCATGCAGCGTTATCGCGACAACCCCGGCGAAATGGCGCATACCGAGCGGGACACGCCGATGAACCTGGTGCTGCTGGGCGTGCTGGCATTCGTGGTGCCGATTTTCTTCCTCTACAGGATAATTGCCGGCAGCGCCGGGATCGGTTTTGCGATGACACTGATCATGGTGGTGGCCGGGTTCCTGTTTTCGGCGGTTGCCGGCTACATGGCAGGTCTCGTGGGTTCATCGCACAACCCGGTGTCAGGCATCACCATTGCCACCATTTTGTCGGCATCGTTGTTGCTGCTATGGCTGAGCGGCGCCACCGCCGATGCCGCGGCGGCGGCGATTCTGATCGGCGCGGTTGTCTGCTGCGCGGCCGCCATCGCCGGCGACAACATGCAGGATCTCAAGGCCGGCTACCTGCTCGGTGCCACGCCCTGGAAACAACAGCTGATGCAGGGCATCGGCGTGATATCGGCGGTTCTGGTGATGGCGCCGGTACTGAATCTGCTGCTCGCTGCGTACGGCATCGGCCCGGCTGATGCCGAGCATCCGAATTCGCTGGCCGCGCCACAGGCCACCCTGATGGCATCGGTGGCGCGGGGCGTGCTGGGCGGGCAGTTGCCATGGGGACTGATTGCCATCGGAGCCGGCATCGGCATCGTAATTATTGCGGTGGACGAATATCTGCGCAAAAGCGGTTCGAGCATACGCGCACCCATACTCGCGGTCGCCGTTGGTATTTATCTGCCGTTTGAGCTGGCCGTGCCGATTTTTGCCGGCGGCCTGATCAGCCATTTCACCAGCCGCAACAATCCGGATGCCGCCCGCAAGGGACCGGGCGTGCTGTTCGCGGCCGGGCTGATTACCGGCGAAGCGCTGATCGGAATACTGATGGCTATACCCATCGTCGTCTCGGGCGCGCCTGATGTGCTGGCAGTGCCCGCCGGACTGCGCATGGTAGCCGCCGCGCTGTGGCGGAGCGCCGCGCGGACCGAACAAACCTGAGTCGCCCGGGTTTTCCCCATTGCGGCTGGCCGGAGCGCACCGGCTAGTGGTCATCCCCCCTGTACGTCAATTGCATCAACGACTGTGCAATTGATAATAGGTCTCAAATAACATCATCCTGGGGGAAACAGGCATGAACTTGCTTCGTGTACCAAGCCGCGCCGGCATATTGGCGCCTATTGCACTCGCTGTTGCTTTACCGGCCTACGGCGCAGCAACCCGCGACGAAATCGTCGTGACCGTCCGCAAGACCGAGGAAAATCTGCAGGAGGTTCCGCTGGCCATCACCGCCATCGGCGCTGAACAGATTGACCGGCAGGGTATTAAAGGCATTGATGATCTGGTCGGGCAGGACGCCAGTGTCCAGTTCGACCAGGGATTTTCCCCGTCCGACACCCGCGTCACTATTCGCGGCCTGTCGCCAACGCGTGGCCGGCCAAATGCCGCAACCCTTATTGACGGCATTGATATTTCGAGCGAGGCGATCTCCAATGCCGGCGGCTCGATTCTGATTGACCCGCGTCTGATTGATGTACAGCGCATCGAAATCGTCAAGGGGCCGCAAAGCGCGCTGTACGGTCGTAGCGCTTTTGCCGGCGCCATTCAATACGTAACCAAGGATCCCGATGACGTATTCGGCGGCGAAGTGTTTGTAGACTACAACGTCGAGGGCGATGAAGAAATTCGTGGCAGTTTCAGCCTGCCTCTCAGCGACGAGTTCGGTATCCGCATCAACGGTCTCACCTGGCGGGAAGACGGCTACTACAAGAACGCCGCAACGGGCGGTGACCTGGGCGGCGGCGACGGCTCGGGTATCACAGCCACGCTGAAATGGGAGCCGACGGACAATTTCAGTGCCAAATGGCGGACCGACTACTCGGACGACCATTTTGATGTACCGGCGCAGGCACTGCTGCACGATTTCAATACCCTTTACGACCTGGGCACCAGCGGCGGCCTGAGCGGCACCGACTCCGAAGGCCGGCAGGTCAGCGGCCTGCTGCCGATTACCAGCGCCTGCACCGGCGGCCCGCTGGCCAACTACGACTGCGGCCCGGGCTTCATTCTTGATGGCTACCTGCGTGATGAGGCCGGGCGCGGCCCAAGCGATTCCATTATTTACACCACGGCAAATCCCAACGGTTACCCGTCGGGTTTCGGCACTTATGACGTCAACGATCCGTGGATTCGCAACATCTACAACCAGCAGGTTGTGTCTATTTTTACCGGTCGCATCCCTGATGGCGATATGTTGCAGGCCGCACTGCAACCCGATTACCGTCAGTCGGCAAATCCGCTGGAAGCGACCGATTTCCCGGGCACCGAGCGCGAGGTGTTCCGCAATTCACTGGTGCTGAACTGGGATGTCAGCGATGCGGTGTCAATTGCCTCCTACACCGGCTTCACCGAAGCCAAGGACTACACCGCACAGGACATCGGCAAATACTACGTGGACAACTGCCGGCCGCTGATCAATCCGGCGGATCCGATTCGCGATCAGAGCGGCGTTATCGAACCGCTGCGGCAGCAGAACGACTGTACCGCCGGTGATGGCATCCACGACGGTGGCACCACCTTTTACCAGGACAGCAAAAACTTCACCAAGCAGTTCAGCCAGGAGGTTCGCGTTGCGTGGGATATCAATGACGACTTCTCATTGACGCAGGGCTTTCAGTTCTGGCGCGAACGGGTTCGTCAGGAACAGTTCAACCAGACCACCGTGACGGACACCGCGTTCTGCTTCCTGTCCATGAACAATGCTTTCCTCGGCCAACCATATGACTTTGCCTACGGGCCGCTGGGGCCGGATTATCAGTGCGGACTCACGGGTGTCGCTGCCGCGTATTTTGCCAGCAAGACCTTTGCGGCTTTCGGCGAACCGAATGTAAACCTGCGCGGCACCAACCACTACTCCTGGTACGGCAACCTGAAATGGAACGTCACGGATCAGTTCCGCGCCACTTTTGAGGCACGCTTCAGTCGCGAGGACAACTCGGTTACCGGTAAGTCCATGCATCCGTGTCTGAATGGCCTGTCTGACGATTTCATTAACAATCCGGATGATCCGGACAATGGCGTCGTCTCAGAATTCCGCGATGCCTACACCGGTTTTCCATTGTGTCAGAACTACCTGACCAACCCGCTGGACGGGGGTGCGTACTGGAATGCGCCCAATGAAACCAATGCTCCGGCAACCAGCCTGATTATTGACCCGATGGATCCGGAATTTAACGGTGGCCCGATGAGCGGCCGCATTGACGGTCCCGGCTCGGTAATCGTGTGTGGTTTCACCGGTCGTTGCGACCGGCTGGAAAACGGCATCGGCGGCGCACCGGGCGTACCCGGTTCCTGGAGTCCCTTCGGCTTCGGCACCGCCAACGGCTTTACGCAGAAACTCAATCGCACCGATCGCTACTGGGCGCCCAAAGCGACCTTCGAGTATTTCTGGAACGATGACATCATGACCTACTTCTCCTGGTCACGCGGCATCAAGCCGGGCGGCTTCAGCCTGCTGACCGCCGGTGCATTCGGTCTGGATGCAAACGCGGATGGCGTCTACGATGAGATTGAATTTGATCCTGAGCGCCTTGACGTCTGGGAACTGGGCGCCAAAACCACGTTGTTCGACGGCCTCTTGCGCCTGAACGGCGCGGTGTTCTACCAGGACTTCAAGGACAAGCAAATCACCGTGCAGGAAGTCACCGGCTCGACCACCGGAACCCGCATTCGTAACATCAGCGGCTCGGAGGTGAAGGGTCTGGAACTTGATGCCGTTGTAGCGCCCACTGACAATATCCGCGTGATTCTGGGCTACACCTATCTGAACAGCGAATACACGGATTACCGCATCATTTCCAAGAGCGCCAACGACATTGCACGCGTGGAAATCGGCCCGGGTAACGGTTGTGACGGCCTGTTCACCGCTCCGGACGGCGATGTTTTCTGCTGGACCAATTACAACGGCAATGAGCTTGAGCGAGTGCCGAAGCATGCGTTCCTGGCAAACGTCAATTACACCAACAACCTGTTTGACACCGGTCTGGAATGGTTTGGTGAAGTTAACTTCCGCTATCAGTCGTCGCGCTGGCTGGAGTCCTTCAACATTGTCGAGTTCCCGTCATACTCCCGCACCAATCTGAGCGCTGGTATTGTGGCCGATCAGTGGGATATTCAGTTCTACGTCACGAATGTCTTTGATGATGACACCGTCACCAGTGGCGGTCCGAACCCCGGTATCCCGACAGCGCTGTGGCGCCTCGGCCTGGTGTCCGATGACACCGATACCTATTCAGGCGCTGTTGCAGGACCGAAACTGCCCAGCGAGGCCTATGCAAATCTGCCGGCACCGCGTATTTTCGGTGCGCGCTTCAATATCCGTTTCGGCAACTGATTGAATCAAGGTTAGTCATGTCAGCTTATATGATCGCTGTTTGCGAAATTACCAACCCGGGTCCGGGCCTGAAGAAGTACTCGGAAGAGTCGGCCAGAATATCTGCCGGCTATGGGGGCAAGTACCTGGTGCGCGGCATGGCCGGCGAAGTTATCGAGGGGGATTTGCTGCAGGGCAAATTCGTCATCATCACCGAATTCCCGTCGATGGAAAAAATGCAGGCTTTTTACAACGACCCTGAATATCAGGAAGTGAAAAAGCAGCGCGAAGGCACCGGCACCTACCAGATCGCTTTTTGCGACGGCATCTAACTGGTTTCCAGCACTCCCGGGGCGGCGCTTATGCGTCGGCCCGGGAGCCGATCACCATGAAAGTCGCCTGTGCTTCGGCAATCACACGCCGATCGTCCGGATGCAGAATTCTGCCGGCCATTTGGGCAACCCGCCCCTTGCGGCTGAGTTGCTCGGCCTCGAGCAGATAATTCACGCCGGTGGCAGCCGGTTCCCGGTAGCGAATCTCGCATTTGCCTGTATAAGCGCTTTCACCGCGCAGATACAGCCAGTTGGCCATCACGTCATCAAGCAGGCTGAACAGAATGCCGCCGTGCGTAACGCCGTCAAAGCCGCAAAAATGTTCCGGCGGCGTATATTCCGCCACACACCTGTCGCCGTCCAGGCGAAACTCGATCTGCATGCCATGCGGATTATGCTTGCCACAGACAAAACAATTGCTGCCGTTAACCGGTGACTCTGTCGCTGTCATAACTGGGCCCTGTCGCATCCCGCAGCCATGTACTGCCGGGTAGTGAATATGCTATCACTAGCTGACAGCTGCTGATGAGATGCCCGATGGCTTACGACGCTGACAACATATTTGCGAAGATTTTGCGCGGCGAAATACCGGCCGTTAAGGTCTTTGAAGATGACAATACGCTGGCTTTCATGGACGTCATGCCGCAGGCACCCGGCCACCTGCTGGTGATTCCGAAAACTGCCGCCGAGAATCTGTTTGACCTTCCCGACCCGGCGGCCGCAGCGGTAATGAGCACGGTGCGCCGGCTGGCACCGGCAGTGCGGCAGGGCATGCAGGCCGACGGCATCCGCATCATGCAGCTAAACGGCGCTGCGGCAGGGCAAACCGTGTTTCACTATCACGTGCATATTTTGCCCTGCTATGACGGCCGGCCCGCCAGGGAGCACGCTGCCGACATGGAGGATATCGGTGTTCTGGGACAGCACGCTGCCCTGATTCGTGCCGCGTTATCCGACTGAACAGTTAGTTTCCCAGCAACCGGCCAAGTTCAAACCCGGCCCAGGCAGCAGCCAGGCCGAACAGCAGTTTTGCCGCGACGTTAGTGAAGGCCAGCAGATGCTGCTGTTGTTGTGCGAGGGCCAGTGTCTCCAGAGCAAACGCAGAAAAAGTGGTGAATCCGCCAAGCAAACCTACCATCAGAAACAACCGCAGCCCCGGCTCCAGCGGCTGCCGCCAGCCTGCCAGCAGCCCGATCAGCAAACAGCCGAGTACATTCACCGCCATGGTGCCGTAGGGAAAAGCCACGGCCGGCCAGCTGCGATGAATCCAGCTGCCAAGTGCGAAGCGCAGACCGGCCCCGAAAAAGCCGCCCATCCCGACAACACAAAACTGCAGTAAAAAACTTCGTTCCATAGCCCCTGCTCTGCCTGCCGGCCGCATCCCCGCGGCGGGCCATTAACCCCAGTCTTCTACGCCTGCCTGTGCCTTCAGCTGACTGATGTCTGCCTTGCGCTGCTGAACATTGCGGCGAAACTCTTTATCACGATACATGGCCCGGTCGGCAAAACTAAGCATCTCCTGAATACTCGAGCCGCTGTCGGGGTAAATTGCCATACCGGTATTTACACCAACCCGTTGCATGCTGCGATCAAATGACAAAGTAATATTGTAGACATTCTGTGCAATCCGGTTGGTTACCACTTCGGCAACCTCATCGCCGGCACCGGGCAAATAGACCACAAATTCATCGCCGCCGTAGCGGGCGACCAGATCATCGCTGCGGGTACTGCGCTTGATGGCATCGGCAACCGCGGCAATCACCCGATTGCCCTGCTCATGACCGTAACGGTCATTGAATACCTGCAAATGATCAATATCTATCCGCAGCAGGGCATACTGACCCGCGGCCGCTGCTGCCTGCCGATGTTCGGCATGCAGCATGCGCGTGAATGCGCGCATATTCAGAAGCCCGGTAAGTTCATCGCGGTAGGAAAGCGCGGTAATGCGATTGCGGGAATCAGTCACCTCGCCGTTGAGGCCGCGCATCACCCACAACACCAGCAGCGCCGGCAACAGCAGCAACAGACTGAGCGCCCATGCCTTTAGCTCGCCGGGGTTCATATAATTGTTCAGCACCAGCCACAGCAACCCGCAGCTAGCGGCCGCAATCGCGGCACCACGCCGGCTGAGCCGCAATACACCATGCAGCGCCGGCAACCACAGCAGGCCGGCAATGTATGCGGCACGGGTAAGCAGCACGGTGGCCGCGACCAGCACAATCATCAGGACACTGAGCGCCGCAGCCTGACGATGCCGGTCGTTACTGACAAACGGTAACCAGATCACCGCTGCCACGCCCAGGCCATAGCTTGCCAGCGCGGCTGTCACCCCCTGCAACTGGGACAGGCCGATATCACCCGCCACCGCACCAAAGGCACTGAACAGCAACAGCGCTCCTGCCAGCAGCAGCGCCAGCCTGATTCCCGCTGCAGAGCTATTCCAGTCATTCCAGTTCATCAGCGTCCGCCTGCGGCTGCCGCTGCCAGGCTGATTTGCAGCAGGTTCGGCTCACGCTGCAACTGGCCCTGCTCAAGCCGGGCAACAATCTCGCTGACCGGCACCACGGTAAAGGCCGGATCGCCCTGCAATGCGGGCAAAGCGTGCTCAAGAAAAGTCATGGTGCTGTCGTAGGGATGGCCGATACCGATGGCATAACCACGCTGACGCGCCTGATTTTTCAGTCGTTCAAACTGTGCCGCGATTTGCGCCGGTGCCGGGTCATCATCCAGAAACACATGGCGACGCGCAGCAGGCAGACCGCGCTCCAGTGCGGTCGCATAAGCCACGCTTGCCGGCGTGGTGACGCTGTCAATAAAAAACAGGTTGCCATGACTGGCCAGCGCATCCATTAGCCAGCGCATATGACCGGGGTGACGGGTAATAAGGCTGCCCATGTGATTGTTAACACCGACCACATGCGGCACGGCCAGCAAATCATTTGCCACAATCCGGCGCAGCTGCAGAATGCTGTTCTCAAGGGTAATTTCTCCCGGGCCGGCAATGCGCTCCATCTGCATCGCCTGCATGGGCAAATGCAGCATTACTTCCTTGCCCGCGGCATGCGCCTCACGGGCCAGCTGTGCACCATAGGCTGTGTGCGGCATTACCGCGCAAGCCAGTGGCGCAGCCAGCGCCACAGCGCGGCGGCCGGCTGTCAGCTGATTGCCAAGGTCATCAATAATAATGGCGACAAGCGCCGGCGGCGGTTCCTCCGCAGCGTACGCCGGCGCGATGCAACCGGCAACAATCAGCCAAAACAATGCCGCAACTTTGTCCATGCATCCTTCCGTGGATACGTGACGCGCTTTGTCAGTCCGGCGCCATACTCTGCACTATACGCTCATCCTGCAGGGCTTCGAGCGCCGCGCGCAACTGTGAATCGCCCTGTAATAATGCAGCGCCTGCATCGGTCTGGTGGGCTGTGATACTGGCCAGTGCATCCAGCGCCGGATCCCGCTCGGCCAGCAGATCAGGCGTAATGCCGGTACCCTGAATCGAACTACCGTCCGGCGTGTAATACAACGACGTTGTCAGCTTGATGGCCCGGCAGCTCGACAACGGCATAACAGTTTGCACCGACCCCTTGCCAAAAGTCCGGGTGCCGACAATCACGGCACGCTGGTTGTCCTGCAGCGCACCGGCAACAATTTCCGCTGAAGAAGCGGAGCCTTCATTGACGAGCACAGCCATGCGGGCACCCCGCAGCAGATCGCCGTCGCGGGCCAGATGGCTGAAATTGGCATCCGGGCCCCGGCCGCTGGCCGACACTATTAAACCGCCATCCAGAAAGCCATCTGAAATATCGACCGCAGCATCCAGCACCCCGCCGGGATTGTTGCGCAAATCCAGTATCAGACCCTGTAATTCGCTGCGGGCAGCCCGGCGCAGTTTTTGTACCGCCCGGCGGGTATCTTTCCAGGTGGTTTCACTGAAATGGCTGATGCGGATATAACCCACTGCATCGGTAAGCAGTTCATGACGAACGCTCTGCACCTGCACGCTGTTGCGCACCAGGTTAAAGGTCAGTGGTTCAGTCTCGCTGTCACGCCGCACGCTCAGGCGGACAGCGGTACCGGGTTTGCCGCGCATCAGGTTGGCGGCTTCGTTGTAGTTATTGTCGGTCAGTTCGGTATCGTCAATGCTCAGAATGACATCGCCCGACTGCAATCCGGCACGCGCTGCCGGTGTGCTGTCGATAGCGGATACCACCCGCACTTCGCCGTCACCCATGTGCACTTCCAGTCCGACCCCGGAATAATTGCCGGTAGTGGAAATCCGCACCTCTTCGTATTCGTCACAGTCCAGATACTGTGAATGCGGATCAAGGTTCATGACCATGCCGCGCACGGCGCTTTCTATCAGTGCCGCATCCTCGACCGGTTCGACGTATTCCTCGCGCACCCGCTCCAGCACTTCGGCCAGCAGGCGCGCCTGCTCATAGGGCAGGGTTTCATCCGGGGTGGTGCCTTTTTGCGCAAACACTCCGGACGCAAGCGAAGCCGCCAGACCCAAAGCGGTTCCGGCGGCTACCAATAAGATCTTGCGTGGTTGGCGAGACATCCCTATTCCGGCAGCCCAGAGGCGCTAACACCTTAGCACAGCACCGGCATGCCGGAAATGGCGTAAGTTCGCAGATTTTAAGGAATTAATAGAATTCTGGGCTATTTGACCCAGTTTCGGGGGTCCACCGGCTGACCATCTTTGCGGATTTCAAAATACAGGCCCGCGTTGGCCTGGCCACCGCTGTCGCCGACATGGGCAATCGCCTCGCCGGGCGCCACCCATTCACCAACCTCTTTGAGCAAATCCTGATTGTGACCATACAGACTCATGTAGCCGCCATCGTGCTCAACAATGGTGAGCAGGCCCATGCCGGCCAGCCAGTCAGAAAACACCACACGGCCATGATAAACGGCCCTGACCTCGCTGCCGGCCGGCGCCCCCAGCAGGACGCCATTCCAGCGCAGACTGCCATCAGCACGGGCTTGGCC
>JAUIEY010000263.1 GCA_030429685.1 Gammaproteobacteria bacterium | reverse complement strand
CCTGGGTAATGCTGATGACACGGGCGAGTTTTTCGCTGCCCACGTGGCCGGCTACGATGACTGGCAGACCGGCAATACCAGCGGCAAGTTTGCGGGTTCAACCGTGGTGCCGTTGCCCGCTGCCGTATGGCTGTTCGGCTCAGCGCTCGCGGGCTTAGGCTGGATACGCCGCCGCAGATAGGCTGCGCACCGGATTCGGATAAGCAAAAGGCCCCGTAAGGGGCCTTTTGCATTGGCGCATGCCTGTGTGCCTAAGTTGATGGGCATGAAGTTGGTGGCGCCGGATTGATTTGTCCGCCCGGCGCGATGGCATCAAATGCAATCAGGCTGTCCATCAGTGCCGCGTTGCCCAGGCCGTGCATCGGGAAGTAGCCCGGTTGACCGAACATTCCCTGCTGGCCATGCAGTGCCATGTAATTGAGCACCACGGTTTCCACCAGCAGGTTGACATTGTTTGCTGCCGGCGTCGAAGCGGTTTCCACGGATGCATCCGAGCGCATCCAGCCGATTTGCTGATGCTGCTCCGCCGTGTTGCCGTCGCTGCCGCCGGTAAACAGTGTCGGTGCGCCGCCCGGGTTGTAAACCAGCATGTAGCTGGCGGCCGTTGATGAGTTGTCGCCGGTCCAGACACCCTTGCCGCCGCCGTTCGGTGAGTTGTCAATCATGCCGTTGCTGAATACCGAGCCGTCGCTGAACACATAGACCATCAGCGGTACACCGACTTTGGCGGCATATTCCAGGCAGGCGCCGATGCACCGGCCCGCGCGCAGATCGCGCAGCTCGCCGGTGGCCCGGTCACCGGTGTGGTAGTCGTAGCCGCCCATGGTGACGGTGCCGGCCCCCGCATAGCCGTTCACCACCAGTTTCATGATGGAAGCGGCCTTGCGAAATTCACTGTCACTGTCGAATTCGGCCTGGCTGAAGACGCCGGCAGGCCCGACGATATTGCAATCGAGGGCCGGGTTGACGTCGCCGGGGTTGCCGTAGCGGTCAGCCAGGTCGGCAGCTTTCACGTAGCCGCAGCTGACCAGATCCTTCAGTACGTCGTCGGCGGTCACCAGCGTATCAACGCGATTCAGTTTCATGTCGCTGATGCGCTGGATGGATTCCATCACGGCAACCGCATCGGACTGATCCAGCAGGCCGACCAGTTGTCCGGTGTCAACCAGGCCGGTGACGTCACTGACCCGGTCCACCTTGGTGGGGCGGGCGCTGAGGTCAATCATTGATCCCGGCGACATGGAGTTGCCGCCGGAATCGGAACTGCGCGAACCGATCAGCGTCAGCAGCTCACCGTCCGCACCGGCACGGAAAATTCCGTACATCGGGTTGTGCGGATTGTTGCCGGTGTCGTTGTCCGAGCGCGCCGGTATGACGGCGCCGTTAATAAACCCGGACGCCATGTTCACCTTTTCAGTGATACCGGCCAGCATCGCGCTTTCGCTATGAAATGCCAGCCCGAGATCGCGGTTTATAAAATCGTTCAGTCCGGTGTTCGGGTTCAGAATCGACGGAATGCGATCGCCCGGCAGGCCCAGCTTGTTGTAGCCGGCGGTGCTGAGAAAGTCTTCCTGTCCGCCCGGTCCGCCCACCAGCACGTTGGAGCCGGATATATTGGCGCCGCCCGCCAGGTCGAAGCAGATAAACGGAATCTTGCCGGCACCCTGGGTGACAATCCCGCAATTGTCGCGCAGGGTGGCGATGTCACCCGACAGCGCTGCATAGGCGGCGCGCGGATTGGCAAACAGGCTTAAGACACTGCCACTCATGATGCTGGCGGCACCGGTCATGAATCCCTGCGCGATAAACTCGCGGCGCGTGCGCGGCCGCGCATGGTTGTTCAGCCTGAGCGGCTCATCCGGGCGCAGGGCGTGGTTGGCGGGTTTGCGGTTTCTGAACATCATTTGGCCTCTTGATTCGCCTGTTGCAGCGCCTGTTACTGCATCAGCATTGCGGCATTGCCGAGTGCTGCCGCGCATACTGCTTTCACTATGATCTCGGTGCGCCCCGGTGCGCAGTTGTCTGTACTGGTATTGAAGTCGTAACAGGCGGCCAGCCGGTCGGTCAGCGCGTCCATTTCGCCTTTCATGGTTGCGATGTCCGGCTGCGTGGACAGCCCGTTACCACCGATGTCCGGCAGCGCTATCCGGTCAACCAGCGGGTCATACACATCATCGCGATCAGCCGCCGGGCCAAACGCAGTACCGACGCTGGCGGGGAAGCTGAAATCGGGCCAGAACAGCGTGCGTTTGGGCACGTCATTCACCAGCGCATTGCAGTACTCAATACTGAGCTGCGCCACGGCCATCTGATGAGCCGCCAGGAAGCCGCCCATATTTTCCGCCGTAGGAAGCTGCTGCTTGACGCGCAGGAAGGTGTCATAGACGTTGGCCTCCTGCGTGCTCACCGTGGTGATCGCCGCCATCGTGGCATTGATTTCCTCGAAGGTGCGCAGGCCGATGTCCGGCACCGGGTCACCATCTGCCGGCGC
>JAUIEY010000030.1 GCA_030429685.1 Gammaproteobacteria bacterium | reverse complement strand
GGCAGCGCTGGCAGAACGTCAGTGCGGTCAGGAACCGGGCACTGCAAAACGTCTCGGCAGACTTTCTTAGCCGTTCAACGACACGCATGCTGCAAGGTGGCCGGCAGCTCTGCGCGGCTCTCGATGCGGCGCGGCAGAACTATGGGCAACAGTGAGCAGCGGGACGGAACGAAGCAGTCGGCTCAGGCATCATTGCTGCGGCCGCTTTGCCACAGCGTTTCGCTTGCGCCCGCTTCCCGGTTGATGCACCGGGCCAGCACAAACAGCAAATCCGACAGCCGGTTCAGGTAGCGCACCGCGGCCGGGTTGATGTCTTCTGCGGCCGCCAGGCTGCAAACGCGCCGTTCGGCACGGCGGCAGATTGTTCTGGCCATGTGGCAGGCGGCCGCCGCAGCAGTGCCGCCGGGCAACACAAAATCCCTGAGCGGCGGCAAATCCGCGTTGTAAGCGTCCAGTTGCTGTTCCAGTGTGGTGATGTGCGAGGCACCTATTGCCTGCGATCCGGGGATGCATAGTTCGCCACCGAGATCGAACAGCTGCTGTTGAATGTCAGCCAGCAACCCGTCCATGTTGGCGGGCAGGTTCGCCGCGCGCAGTACGCCAACGGCACTGTTGAGTTCATCGACCGTGCCATAGGCTTCGACGCGTGCACTGTCTTTTGGCGTGCGGCTGCCATCGCCGAGTCCGGTCGAGCCGTCATCACCGGTGCGCGTATATATTTTGCTGAGTCTGTTTCCCAAAAAGGTGTCCGCCAGTCGGAGTCGGCTGCTGTAGCGGATTATTGTAGCGCTATGCAGGCAGCAGTACCCGGCGGCCTGCCGCCGCCGCACTGCCCTGATAGTAACTGAATGGCGTCTGATACAGGCGTTCCAGTCGCTCCGGCTCCAGCAATTCGCCGGCCGGGCCGTATTCCCATTCGCCGTCGCCATAGAGCAGCAGTGCGTGGCTGGCAAAACGCATCACCAGCGCCGGGTTGTGCACGGTTGTGACCACGATGCGCCCGCCGGCCGCAACAGCCGCGAGTTGCTCCAGCACCGCGATCTGGTGATGCGGGTCGAGGTGATTCAGTGGTTCATCCAGCAACCAGATATCAGGATTTTGCACCATCAGCGTTGCCAGCGCGACGCGCTCACGTTCACCGCCCGACAGGGTCGTGATCAGCCGTTCGTCCAGACCTTGCAGGTCAAAACAGCGCAGGGCTTCCTGCACTGCCTGCAGCTCCTGGTCACCGGCCCACTGCCAGAAATTCAGCCGCGGAAAACAGCCCATCAGTACGCTGTCGGTGACGGTCAGGGGAAACGCGTCTTCGTGAATCTGCAGCAGCAGGCCCAGCCGTCTTGCCACGTCCGGTCTGGAAAGCGATTCCAGCAGGTCACCGTTAAGCCGTATGCTGCCGGTGGCGGCCCGCAGTCCGGCCAGAGTATGCAGGGTGAGTGTTTTGCCGGCGCCGTTGGTGCCCAGCACGCAGACATACTCACCGGGCCCGATGTCGAGATCGAGGTCGCGCACCAGCTGGCGGCCGGGCACCGCGATTTGCAGATTGGCGGTTTGCAGTCGGGCAGTCATGGTCTGCAAGCTTTAACGATGCTCTTGTAAAAGGCAAATACTCCAGGCTGTTAGGATTACCCCGAATGGAATCAGTGTTGCGGAGAGCAAACCATGTCACCATCAGCACCCGAGCCAAAGTATCAGCTTAGTTACTGGCCGCTGCCGTTTCGTGGCTGCTTTATCAGTTATCTGTTTGCATATCGCGACGTCCCGTTGCTGGAGCAGACAGACTTTGCGGAGATTGATGCGTTACGACGCACTCGCGTCAAAGATCAGTCAGTGCCGTTTATGGGACCGCCGGTGCTGCGTGAACTTGCCACCGACCGCGCGCTCAGCCAGATGCCAGCGATAGTGCTGTACGTATCGCGCGAACTTGAGCTGGTGCCTGACGCTTCGTTCGAAGCGGCGATGTGCATGAAAGTTCTCATGGATTGCAACGACGTATTGATGGAAATTTGCCGTTACAACGGCTCATCTGTGTGGCGCAGGAACGAATGGGTTGAGTTCCGGAGAAAACGCCTGCCACACTGGCTGAGCATATTCGAGGAGAGCCTGACCCGCGGTTTCATTGGCAACGAGCCAGTCACCTTTGCGGATATCGCTATCGTTGCGCTTTTTGGCAACATGATGCGTTGCTTGCCGGAACTGGAACCCGATGTGATCACAGCGGCGCCGGGGATTCACCAGTTGTGCTCGCGAATCGGTGCCAAACCCACTCTTGCGGCATTTATTAATAGCGAAGCTGAGCGTTACGGAAAACTTTATTGTGGCGGCCAGATTGAAGCTTCGATTCGGGCGATGCTGGAGCAGGACAGCCGGGAAACCCAATAATCGAAGTAAGTATTGCGGGCTATGGTGCAGGCAAAAAAAACCCCGGTGGGTGACCGGGGTGTACGGGTTATTGTTGTTGTCGCGAATTCGGTTTCTGTTTTGACGCCAGGTGGTGGTGGATTTTTATTTTTGTAGTAAGGATATTCTTATTGTTGTTGGGTTGTTCTTCTTCTTGATCCTTTACTTCTGGCTTCGATGTCTGAAATCAGCATTCGAAAACCTGGCAACACAGAAACCTTTTTTGTGCGCATGCTAAATAAAGCAATATGCGTGCCAAAACGAGAAAAGTGCTTTAAAAGCAATGAGATAAAAAAATGTTGTTGCATGGCGGACTAACTGTTTCCGGACGCTTGTAAAGCTTTCCGACGCCCATCCCGTGGCCCGCGGCACGCAGTGGTGCGGCCCCAAACGCCCGCTGCGCCCGAACTCCGGGCTGCCACCGCAGCGGCGATCTGCGCCCCGGTCCGGACGCCGCTCCCCACCTCAGGCCTGGTCTGCCGCAGGGCAATGTGGAAAAGCGGTGCATATCTTGTCATTAAGCCCCACTTTGTGATTTTCGTGTAAAGAAAATCGACATGGGAGCCTATGGGCGCTCAGGGCTGCAGTCGCTGGTGCTGCCACGGTGAGGCTGTGAATCCGCCGTCATCGCCGGCGGTAAGTTCGCGTTCCCAGCGGCCCCGGTCATGCAGGCGGGCATCACCCCGGGTCCACAGTTCGGCGGCAGTCAGCCAGACGCGGTAACCGCCCCAGTGCGGCGGCCGCGCAATGCTGTCGCGGTCGCCGAAGCGCTGCTGCATGGCCTGCAGCGCGCGCAGCAACTGACTGCGTTGTTCAATAGGCTGACTCTGGGCGCTGGCCCATGCGCCTACCTGGCTGTCGCGATCGCGACTGGCAAAATAAGCGTCACTTTCCGCCGCCGGGGAAGGCACCGCGATGCCTTCCAGCCGTGCCTGCCGGTTCAGCCGGTCCCAGTGAAACACGGCCGCGACGCGTGCATTGGCCGCGATAGCATCGCCCTTGGCCGATGTGTAATTGGTGTAAAAGACGGCATAGCCGGGTTCGGCCAGCAATTGCTTGCAAAGCACAATACGATTGGCAGGTTGTCCCGTTGCATCAACGGTTGCCAGCGCCATGGCATCCGGGTTGGGGTACAGATTGCTGGCACGCGCCTCGTCAAGCCATTGACTGAGGATGTGCAGGGGATTGTCCGGCAATGGATCGGGCAGTTGTTCCATGATCGTCAAACGGCCTCATGACAAACGGCAGGTGCGGCGATTTTAGGCGCAGCACGGGCGACCCGCCAGCCCGGCAGGATGCGGAACGGCGCGGCAGGCTTGCGGCACCGATACGGACTCTGTAAAACACCGGGATAATCCCGCCGGGTTTGGCAACGCTTCTTTTTAATAACGGGTAGGGTCAGGTGGACCTTCAGGATCTGCGCAACAGGCTGAATGCACTCGATCGGCAGCTTCTCGAGCTTATTGCCGAGCGCCAGTCCGTGGTTGAACAAGTGGGCGAACTGAAACGCTCCAGCAGCCAGGCTACCCGTGATTACGCCCGCGAAAAACAGGTGCTCGACGGTGCGCGGCAGAATGCCCGCGAACTTGGCGTGGCCCCGGAAATTGCAGCCGATGTTATGCGTCTGCTGATCAAAACCAGCCTGACGCGACAGGAGCGCGCGCGGGTTTCGGCCGAGGGTCGCGGCAGCGGGCTGGCTGCGCTGGTCATCGGCGGTGGTGGCAAGATGGGCCGCTGGTTCAGCGATTTTCTGCATTCGCAGGGCTACGCGGTCACCGTGGCGGACCCGGTCAATCGCGTGCCCGAATTTCATTGCGTGGCTGACTGGACCGAAGCCGGAGAGGAGTTTGCGGTTACGGTGGTGGCGGCACCATTGCAAAAATCGGCTGCAATTCTTGAAGAAATGGCAGAGCGTGGTCATCGCGGCCTGATTTTCGATGTCGGTTCGCTGAAAACCCCGCTGATCCCAGCACTGCGCAAACTGGCGGCCAGTGGTGCCAAGGTGACTTCTGTACACCCCATGTTTGGTCCCGACACGGATCTGTTGTCCGACAAGCACGTGATATTCCTCGATGCCGGTTCGGAAGAGGCCAAGGCCGCTGCCCAGGCATTGTTTGCCTCGACCATGGCTTGTCAGTCGGAAATGAAACTGGAAGAGCATGACCGCCTGATTGCTTACGTACTGGGTTTGTCGCATGCCCTGAACATTGCGTTTTTCAGCGTCCTTGCCAGCAGTGGCGAATCAGTTCCGCGTCTGGCTGATATATCCAGCACCACTTTTGACGCGCAGCTGGAAGTGGCATCGCGGGTAGCGGCCGAGAACCCCAATCTGTATTTCGAAATTCAGTCGCTCAACGAATACGGGCTGGAGCCGCTGGAAGCGCTGGCGACGGCAGTTGCAGACATTGCGGCTACGGTGCGCGACCAGGACGAAGCCGCCTTCGTCAAGCTCATGGAAGACGGCCGGCGTTACCTCGACAGTCGCGGCTGATCCCGCATCAGGAGCAGAAACAACGGCACGCCGAGCATGGCGGTAAGCGCGCCCACCGGTAGCTGCAGCGGCGCGATGACACTGCGCGCCAGCGTGTCTGAAACTACCAGCAGCGCTCCGCCAGCCAGCGCCGAGCAGGGCATTACGGTGCGATGGTCAGCATCACCCGCCAGGCGCACCAGGTGCGGAATTACCAGACCCACAAAGCCGACGGTACCGGCTGTGGTGACCGCAACTGCGGTGAGCAGGGAGCTGGTGAAATACAGCAGGCCGCGCACCGGTTTGACGGCCACCCCCAGCAATGCGGCCTGCCGGTCTCCGGTGGCGAGCACATTCAGTGCCGGCGCCAGCAAATAACCCAGCAAAGTAACGGCAGCTGCCAGCAGCAGCGGTGGCCAGACGGCAGTCGAGTAGGAAAAATCGCCCATCAGCCAGAACAACATGCCGCGCAGGTTGCGTTCCGGTGCGGTGGCCAGCAGCAGTGTTACAAAGGCTCCCCAGCCGGCCGCCACTACCACCCCGGTCAGCAGCAACCGCCCGGGCGAACGGTCAGTACCGGCCTGGGCCAGCGCAAATACCAGCAAAGTGCTGAATAATGCGCCGGCGAGTGCCGCGCCGTTGACGATCAGGGCGCCCGCGCCGGCCAGCAGCGCCAGCAATGCGCCCACCGCGGCGCCGCCGGAGGTGCCCAGCACATAGGGATCGGCCAGCGGGTTGCGCAACAGCACCTGCATCATCGCGCCGGCCAGTGCCAGCGACGCGCCGGTGCCGAACGCAGCCAGCACACGTGGCAGGCGCAATTGCAGCAATATATCGCGCATGACCGGATCGGCCTGAGAGGTCAGGCTATGCCATGCCGCGGCCGGCTCGAAACCGCCGCTGCCGGTGGCCACGCCGAATGCAACACTGAGCAGCGCAACGGTCAGCAGTAACAGGGTTAACAGGCTGCGGTTCATACTGGGCTCATCGCCGATGGGAGATGACAGCATAATTGGGATTGTGAAAAAATGTCAGCAGACATTTTCATCGGGTCATGATGGATCACTTTGACGCAAATGGTTTTCGCAGCAATGTCGGCATTATCCTGACGCGCGCAGACGGCGCACTGCTGCTGGCAGGCCGCGCCCGCCAGTCCGGCTGGCAGTTTCCGCAGGGCGGTATACAGGTAGACGAGTCGCCGCTGCAGGCCATGTACCGGGAATTGCAGGAAGAAGTCGGCCTGGCTGCAGCCGACGTCGACATTCTCGGCGAAACAGCGGGCTGGTTGCACTATCGACTGCCGAAAAAATATATCCGACGTGACGCAGAGCCCATCTGTATCGGCCAGCGGCAGCGCTGGTTTATGTTGCGCTTGCTGAGCGACGAACAGCAATTCGATCTGGAGACCACCGACATTCCTGAGTTTGATCGCTGGAAATGGGTGGACTACTGGCGGCCGGTAAAGGAAGTCATTTATTTCAAGCGGCAGGTCTACGCTGCCGCGCTGGCGGAACTGGCACCGCTGTTGTTCTCGGACGATGTGCCGCCGCAGCCTGCCTGGTGGCCTGCCGCCTGGTCGGCCAATGCCGAATGGCACCCTGATTAGGATGGCGGTGAAGCGTCCTTCTATAAGCGTGCGGCGCCAGCCGTTTCCGGGTCCGGTCGTCTGGCTGGGTGTGGTTGTTTTGATTGCCGGCGTGGTCGGCTACCTGATGTATGACCTCGGTCTGAGCAAGGCCGGTTTCCGCAGCTCCGCGGCTGCTGCGGAAATCGAACAGCTGGAAGCACAGAACGAGCAACTGGCCCGGACCAACAAGTCTTTAAGCGAGCAGGTAGCGGTGCTGGAGACGGCCGCCAAAATTGACCGCGAGGCTTATCGTCAGGTTGACGCGCAGCTGGCGGAATTGCAGAGCAAGATTCTCGCGCAGCAGGAAGATCTGGAGTTCTATCGCGGCATTGTCGGTGAGGACGACGGTTCTGAACTGCGTATCCAGAGTTTCCAGGTGCTGCCGGGAATGGGTGAGCGCGAGTATGAATTGCGCCTGGTACTGGCCCAGGCGCTGCGCGCCGACCGGGAAATATCCGGTCAGGTGGAACTGCAGCTCGAAGGGCTGCAGCGCAGCGAACCGCATATCCTGGATATGGACGCGCTGAACCCGCAGCAGCAGGCGCTCAGCTACCGGTTTCGCTACTTTCAGGATCTCAAGGCCGATATCGTCCTGCCGGCCGCATTTGAGCCCCGGCGGGTGCGGGTGCTGGTGCGACCGCGCAGCAGATCAGGAAAATCCGCCAAAACTGTGGAAGAATTCTTCGCCTGGCAGCCGGAAAACGGCTAGATTGGGGATCAAATCTGTATTTTGTAAACCGGATACGGCGTCGCGTGAGCCGTGTTCCGGGAGCGGAGACCGTTATGTTTGGCAGGAAAAATCGCAGGCCCACGGCAATACAAACGCTGATCGGTGAGAATACCCGGATTGAGGGCGACCTGCATTTTGTGGGCGGCTGCCATGTAGACGGCCATGTGAACGGCAGCGTCAACGCCGATAACGATCCGGACGCCTATCTGAGCGTCAGCGAGAACGGCCGGGTGCAGGGCAATGTCACGGTGCCGCGGCTGGGTCTGAGCGGCACGGTGGAAGGGGATGTGGTGGTGACCGAGAAAGCCGAACTTGGCGCCACCGCGCGCGTGATCGGTAACGTGCATTACAGCCTGATCGAGATTGCCGCCGGGGCCGAAATCAACGGCAAGCTGATCCATGAAACAGAGGTGCAGCGCAAACCCGCCAAAAAGAAGGCCCGGGTAGAGGTCGATGTGGATCTGGGCCTCGACAACGTCGCTGAACAAAACAGCTGAACGATGCGCTAAAATACCCTCATGAGTAGCGAACCAAGTCATTATGAACCGGCCGAAGATCCGGTCGTATTCACCGCATCCGCTGCCGGCAAGGTAGGCGCACTGATTGCCGAGGAAGGCAATCCGAACCTGAAGTTGCGGGTGTTTATCGCCGGTGGCGGCTGTTCCGGATTTCAGTACGGCTTTACCTTCGACGAAGAATTTCAGGACGGTGATGTCGAGGTCGAAAAAGACGGTGTGAAGCTGTTGATTGACCCGATGAGTATTCAATACCTGATGGGCGCTGAGATCGACTACAAAGACGATCTGGAAGGCGCCCAGTTTGTGATTCGCAATCCCAACGCAGCAACCACCTGCGGTTGTGGTTCGTCCTTCTCCGTCTGAGCAACCACCCGTCGACCCGCTGGTCGATTCGGGGCTCATGGCGGCCGTTGATCTTGGCTCTAACAGCTTTCACTTGCTGGTGGCCGATTTTGTCCACGGCCAGTTGCGCGTGGTGGATCGCCTGCGCGAAATGGTGCGTATTGCCGGCGGTCTCGACAAAGGCAAAAACCTCGATGAAGCAAGCCAGGAACGCGCCCTGGAATGTCTGGCGCGTTTCGGTGAGCGGCTGCGCGATATTCCGCAGGAGCGGGTGCGCGCGGTAGGCACCAATACCCTGCGTCGCGCGCGCAATCCGGATGGCTTTCTTGGTAATGCCGCCGATCTGCTGGGACATGAGATCGACATTATTTCCGGTATCGAAGAAGCGCGGCTGATTTTTGTCGGCGTAACCCACAGCCTGCCCGAAGTGACCGGCGAACACCTGGTTATTGATATCGGTGGCGGCAGCACCGAACTTGCCGGTGGCGAAGGCTATCAGCCCCGGCAGCTGGAAAGCATGAATATCGGTTGCGTGGGCATGAGTCGCAAGTATTTTCCCAACGGCAAAATTTCGCGCAAACGATTCGACCGGGCGCGCACTGCCGTGCGGCTGGAGCTGCGCCCCATTGCCGGAACATTCCGCGCCCGTGAATGGAAACGCGTTGCCGGCGCATCGGGCACCATCAGAACGGCTGCCGGTATCCTCGGCGAACTCGGCTGGATAGAAGGCCCGATCACCGTGCCGGCTCTGGAGCAATTAATTGCGCGCATGATTCGTCAGGAACATGCCGATGACCTGGATCTGCCCGGGCTTAGCGAACAGCGCGCACCGGTGATAGCCGGCGGTATCGCGATTCTGGTGGAGGTGATGGATCAACTGGGCATACGCGAGGTCACCACCACGCAGGGCGCACTGCGCGAGGGCATCATCTATGACCTGGTCGGGCGGTTGGGTGACGAGGACTCGCGTGTGCGCACGGTGCGGGCGATGGAGTCGCGCTATCACGTCGATGCCGAGCAGGCCGGGCGCGTGCAGATCACCGCCGAAGCATTGCTGGACCAGGTCGCCGATACCTGGAAGCTGAACCGGTCGAATATCCGTAATCTGCTTGGCTGGGCGGCGCGACTGCATGAAATCGGCCTGGATATCGCACATTCACAGTATCACCGGCACGGTGCCTATTTGCTGCAGCATGCGGACATGCCGGGTTTTAACCGCAACGAGCAGAGCATACTGGCCTGCCTGGTGGGCTCACACCGGCGCAAGCTGTCGCTGGCGGCGATTTCGGCGATTGCCCCCAAAGGCTGGGCCAAGAAAGCACTGCGGCTGGCGATTATTCTGCGTCTGGCGGTGTTGTTTAACCGCAGCCGGTCCTATGAGTTTCCCGAGATGCTGCACATGCAGGTCAGCGGCAAAAGCCTGTCGCTGGGTTTGCCGGAAGACTGGCTGCAGGCCAATCCGCTGTCGCTTGCCGACCTTGAAATGGAGCGGGACTTTCTGGCCAATGCCGGCTACGAACTGCAACTGGTATACATCGAAAGCTGACCGGTTGTCAGCTCTGGCTAATCGACCCGGATTCGGCCAGCCGTTCCAGCAGGTGTTGTTGCACCGACACGATGTCCTCACCGGGTAGCGGTTGACGGCGGGTCCAGGTGCCGCTTGACTGCAGCTCCCAGGCGCCGGAGTTGTCCTGCAGGTTCAGATCGAGGTCGCCTATCAGCCGCTGTTTCATTTCTGCTTCTTCCACCGGGAAGCAGACTTCCACCCGCCGAAACACGTTGCGGTCCATCCAGTCCGCACTGGCAAGCCAGACTTTCTCGTCGCCGTTGGCATGAAAGTAATAGACGCGGGAATGCTCCAGGAAGCGGCCGACAATTGATCGCACGCGTATGTTGTCCGATACCCCGGGAATGCCCGGCCGCAGGCAGCAGATGCCGCGCACTATCAGGTCAATAATCACACCGGCACCGGAAGCGCGGTACAGTGCATTGATTATTTCCGGTTCCACCAGTGAGTTCACCTTCGCCACAATATGCCCCGTGCCCCCGGCATTGGCATTGGCTGTCTCCTGGTCAATCAGGCTGAGTAAATGGTCGTGCAGCTTGAACGGCGCCTGCACCAGCTTTTTCAGCGGCGGCGTCTGCGCCATGCTGGTTAGCTGCAAAAACAGGTTCTGCACGTCTTCGGTCAGATCAGCATCGCTGGTGAACAGACCGTAGTCGGTATAGACCCGCGCTGTGCCGGGGTGATAATTGCCGGTACCAAGATGGGCATAGCGGCGTAACTGGCCGTTTTCGCGCCGCACTATAAGAGTCATTTTGCAGTGGGTTTTGAACCCCACCACGCCGTAGACCACGTGCGCACCGACTTCCTGCAACCGGTTGGCAAAGGCAATATTGGCTGCTTCATCAAAGCGGGCGCGCAATTCAACGACCACGGTTACCTCTTTACCGGCCTGCGCTGCAGCGACCAGGTGATCAACGATCGGGGATTGCTGTCCGGCCCGGTAGAGGGTCATCTTTATAGCCATCACATCCGGGTCCTGGGCGGCACTGCCAATCATTTCCACCACCGGGCCGAATGATTCATAGGGGTGATTGAGCAACAGATCCCTTTTTGCGATCAGACTAAACATGTCGGGCGTTTCATGGACGGCTTCCGGCAGCCCGGGTGTAAACGGCGGATACTTGAGGTCCGGCCGGTCGGTCATGTCGTAGATTGCCAGCACCCGGTTCAGGTTGACCGGCCCCTGCACGCGGTAAAGGTCGCGCTCCTGTAGCTCAAATACGTTGAGCAGATAATTTGCCAGATCATCCGGGCAGCGGTGTGCAAGCTCCAGCCTTACCGCTGCTCCGTAACGGTTGGAGGCGAGTTCGCCTTCGATAGCCCGCATCAGATTGTCGACTTCTTCCTCATCAACATACAGGTCGCTGTTGCGGGTAATGCGAAACTGATAGCAGCCACTGATCTTCATGCCGACAAACAGTTCGTCAACAAAGGCATGAATAATGCTGGACAGAAATACGAAATCGTTTGCTTCGGTGCCATCCAGATCGGCGGGCAAATGAATCAGGCGTGGCAGTGAGCGCGGCGCCTGAACAATGGCCCGGTCGCATGGCCGACCGAAAGCATGGATACCTTCCAGGCCAACAATAAAATTCAGGCTCTTGTTGAGAATGCGCGGAAACGGTCTGGCCGGATCCAGTGAGATAGGGCTGAGCGTAGGTACCACTTCGTGGAGGAAAAAGTCATGCAGCCATTCGCGCTGGGCCGGGTTCCAGTGCTCGCGGCGGACAATATGGATCTCTTCCCCGGCCAGGCCGGGGATGATTTCCTCGTTCAGCAGCCGGTACTGCTCGGCGATCAGTTCGCCCGCTGTCTGCTCGATTTCCTTCAGCGCCTGGTTGGCGCTCATCATTTCCGGACCGGAAGGCGCGGCGCCTGCCTCTTCCCGCTGTTGCAGGCCGCTGACACGAATTTCAAAAAATTCATCCAGATTGGTCGAGACGATACACAGAAACTTCAGGCGTTCGAGCAACGGTATGGCGGGATCCGCCGCCTGCGCCAGCACACGGCGATTAAATTCGAGAACGCTGAGTTCCCGATTTATAAAGTGTTCCGGTAAATTTAGATTGGTGGTGTCCAATGAAACCTCGTGTGCTGATCTTGCTGCCAGCTACTGCCCGCATTACTGCCGACTGTCAGCCACTAAATATATCAGTACCTATCTGAAGACTTTATGACAGTGCTTACATAACGACCGCCAAGCACGTCACGCTTTGGCGTGTCGCGTGGGGCGCAGATGCAGGTGCTACGGTGTTTTCAGGCTGCTGTGATGCAGCCCAGCAGGGCGGGGCGGGCGGCCCCGGTGACCGCTGACAGATCAACCGGTGTATTGTGCAGCCGCGCGCGGGCCAGCCAGGCGAACGCGGCTGCCTCGACCCAGTCGGCGGCAAGGCCAAGTTCGGCCGTGGTAGCCACTGTCCGACCGGCGAGGTTTGCGGCGATGCGTTCGGCAAGCAGCGTGTTATGGGCGCCGCCGCCGCACAAATAAATTTCTGCTGCGGTGCTGCTGGCCGTCACTGCTGCTGCAACACTGCGGGCTGTAAGTTCGAGCAGGGTTGCCTGGACGTCAACAGGTTTCAGGCCGGTGGCGAGACTGTCCAGATAGCGCTGCAGCCAGGCGTCGTTGAAGTATTCCCGCCCGGTGCTCTTGGGCGGCGGCTGCGAGAAGTACGGATCGGCCAGCATGGTGTCCAGCAGCAATGTATCCACTTCGCCATCACTCGCCCACGCGCCGTCTGCGTCATAGCGTTTGGCGAGATGCTGCTCGCACCACAAATCGAGCAGGGTGTTGCCCGGGCCGGTGTCATATCCGGTAACTGCCGCGCCCGGCTGTAACAGGGTGATATTTGCGATGCCGCCGATGTTAACGACAACACGTTGCCGGTCAGCCGCCGCGAAAGCAAATTGATGGAATGCAGGCGCCAGCGGCGCGCCCTGACCACCCAGCGCCATGTCGGCACTGCGAAAATCGCTGATTACCGTGATACCGGTCGCGGTTGCCAGCGTGGCGGCATCGCCTATTTGCAGTGTAAACGGCGGATTACTGTCGGGCGCATGCCGGATAGTCTGGCCGTGGCAGCCGATGGCGGCAATGTCCGCTGCCGCGGTGGCAGTTGCGACAAGCAGTTGCTTCACCGCGTCTGCATATGCCAGCCCCAGTTGCCGATCGACTTCGCCCAGATGATCAAGGCTGACATGGTCAGGTTCACGGATCAGATTCAGCAACCGGTTGCGCAGCTGTTCCGGGAAGCCGGCTTCTGCGGTATGCAGCAACTCAACGCGGTCATCAGCAATACTGATCAATGCGGCATCAATCGCGTCCAGGCTGGTTCCGGACATCAGGCCGACATAGAGTTCGCTGCTCACGATAACGGCACCGGGAAGTGGCTTCCGGTGTTCAGTTGGCCCTGGCGTCGGCGTCTTCCCCGTCATGCCCGGCAGCAGCAGTTGTGACGCCAGGGAGCATCGGGTCGGCCTTTTTCAACTGTTCCAGCAGCGGTTCGGCCACGCGCATAAATTCAGCCCGGTAGTCCGCGTTGATTGGTGCGGCATCCGGGAGTTTGACCGTGCGCGGGTTCATATGCACGCCATTGCGGCGATACTCGTAATGCAGGTGCGGACCGGTCGCCAGACCTGACTGCCCGACATAGGCGATGGTGTCGCCCTGGCGCACGCGCGAACCGTTGCGCAGCTTGCGGTTGAAGCTTTTCAGATGTGCATACAGGGTTGTGATGTTGCCGCCGTGCTGCAGGATAACGGTATTGCCATAGCCGCCTTTCACGCCGCGAAATATAATTTTGCCGTCACCCGCAGCCTTGACCGGTGTGCCGCTGGGCGCCGCGTAGTCCACACCTTTGTGGGCACGGATGGTATTCAGGACCGGGTGGCGACGATTCGGATTAAAGTTTGAACTGATGCGCGAAAAACTCAGCGGTGCCCGCAAAAATGCCTTGCGCATATTGCGACCATCGGGTGAAAAATAACTCGCCCGGCCTTCTGGATCTTCGTAACGAATGGCCTGAAATACCTGCCCCTGGTTTACAAACTGTGCCGCGAGTATGTTGCCTTCTGCGACGCGCTCACCATTGCGCCACAGCTCTTCGACGATCACATGAAACTCGTCGCCGCGACGAATATCCAGCACAAAGTCGATGTCCCAGGCAAAAATACCGGCGAGGTTCATGATGGTGCGATCGGAAACCCCCGCTTCGGCGGCGGCCAGAAACAGCGACGAGCCTATCCGGCCCCGCGCTTCAATCTGTCGCCTTACGATGCGGTGTTCGATGATTTCGGCGCTGAAGCCCTTGTCCGTGGCTGTTACCTGCAGCGAGCGCGCGTAGTCGAGTTCCCGGCGCAGCGTCCGGATACGCCCATTGTCATGCCATACGGTTATCTGATCACCGGGGCGTATCAGCCGCAGGTGTTTGCGCGCTTCGTCCTCACGCATTATTAAAGCCAGTTCGGCAGCACTGAACTGATTGCGTTTGAACAACCGGTCGAGACTGTCGCCGCGTCCCACCGTCAGTACCTGGCGGGTACCTTCCGGTTCGGCTTCCGGGGCTGCAACATAGGGTGGAATTTCGGTGCTGGCAACCAGTGCCTGCGGTTGCTCCGCCGCGTCTGGGGGTGTTTCCGCAGCGGCGACTTTTTCAGGTGCGGGCGCAGTCATCACCGGTGCCGCGGTCGGTGCCTGCAGCGGTGGCGGCGCGTCGCTATCGGGCAGCATCAGGGCTACGGTAATCAGCGGCAGGCCAAGGCCGGTAATGAACCAGAGCAACCAGCGTGCACGCGGCTGCGGCTTAGCCTGCGTCGGCTTGTAGTCCCGCATAAAGGGTCTGGACGACGCCACAGATATTCCCCGAACAACAACTACGACCGATTATCGGCAAAACTGCTGGTCGGGGCAATTGGCTCGACCCGATTGCCCTAATTGTTTATGCTCGGCGCGGCCGACGCATACCGCGCTTTGGCCGCGATCTGATGACACCTTATATATAGTGGTTTTATGAAACCTGCTGCC
>JAUIEY010000262.1 GCA_030429685.1 Gammaproteobacteria bacterium | reverse complement strand
CATGAGCAACCAGGAACCGGCGGGCCTGCGCGACAGGCTGCTGCAACAAAAAGCCGAACTCAACACCCGTGTTGACAAGATCAAGGCCGACATCGGTCGTGGTCTCGATGCCGATTCCAAGGAGCAGGCCGGGCAACTTGAGAACAAGGACGTGCTCGATGCACTGGCCAATGAAGCCAATGAAGAAATTGCCGAAATCAACGCAGCCCTGCGGCGTCTGGATGAGGGCAATTACGGCATTTGCAGCGGTTGCGGTGATGGCATCGACCAGCGGCGTCTTGCCGCATTGCCATACGCAACCGAATGCATCAAATGCGCCAGCTGAGCGGTTTGCAGGTCGCTTGACAATTATTTAGTACCCTGCAAAATAGCCTGATGCACCGGGCTGCCAGCACTGTCAAAAACCAACCGGACGCACGCTGGGCACGTACCCGGCAGCGGCTGCTGGAGGGCGGTCGCCAGGCCTTTGCCGAGCGCGGCGTAGAAGCCACCAGCGTGCTCGACATTGTGCGTGCTGCCGGCGTATCGCAACCGTCTTTTTACAATCACTTCGAATCCAAGGAAGCGCTGGCCAGGGAAATCACCGCGGCGTATTTCCGTCGTGACCGGCAGGTCAAGCAGCAGGTGTTTGCGACCGTTACCGACCCGGCCGCTGCCATAGCCATCAATATCGGTCAGACCCTTGCCATAGTTCATGATGACCCGGTGATCGCATGGGCCATAATCCGCAGCGAATCGCTGCGGCAACTGGTGATCTCCAGTGACAATGACCCGCTGGCAAAGATGATCGACAGCGGTATCCAGCAGCAACGCTTTGCGGACTGCAACACCCGAACTGTGGCACTGGCGATTCGCGGCGGCGCTTTTGCAGTGATGCAGGACATGCTGAACGGCAACGCATCCAATACCGCCGAGCGTGACTATCAGCAACTGGTGCTGCGCATGCTGGGCCTGACGGCCGCCGACAGTGCGGCCGTGGTTGACCATTTAAGCGAATTTCAGACGTCGTCCTGAGGCGGCGGCAAGCAGGAGAACAACATGTACACGAATGTCTGGTATGTCGCGGCCTTTGCCAAAGACCTGACCGACGCGCCGTTGCAGTTTCGGGCTATGGGTGCCGATCTGGTGCTGTTCCGGGATGCGGACGGGGTCGCGCAGTGCATCAGCAACCTGTGCCCGCATCGCGGCGCATCGCTGGCACAGGGCTGTCTTTACAAGGACGGCACGCTGGCCTGCCCGTTTCACGGCTATCGCTTCAACGGTCAGGGCGAATGCACGGTAATTCCGTCGCGCCGTGACCACGATCCGCAGGTGGTATTGCCGGGCGTGAAAACCGATGCCTATGCCGTGCAGGAAAAGTACGGGCTGATCTGGGTTTGTCTCGGCGATGACCCGGACGCGGCGGCGCCGATCTTCGACATGCCCGAGGCGGACGATGACGAGTATCGCGGCGCCATGCATGAAGAGATCTGGGAAGCGGACTACCATACCTGCAAATTCACCAATCTTGACCTGGTGCATTTGCCGGTGGTGCATGGCATCTCATTCAAAAGCCAGGAAAACCCGATACAGCCGCCGGATCACAAAGTTACCCTGTTTGACGACGGTTACACATCCGTGCACCGCTCCAACACCACGCCCAGTGCCGGCGTCTGGAGTGAAATGCGCGAAAAGGATACCTTCGTCGAATCCACCATGCGCTTCTGGGTGCCGGGCTTTACCTTAAGCGGCAAGCTGGAAATCGGTGGTATGGGTTCCGGCAAATTCAATGTGTTCTATGAGTTCTCAACGCCGATTGACGAGAACCGCACCATGATGCGCTATATCTTTTTCCGCAATTACCGCATCGAGCCGGAATTCGATAACGAGCATGTGCGCCGTAATCTGCAGAATGCCCATCAGGACAAACGCATTGCGGAAGCGCAGCGGCCCATCGGTGCGCTGACCGGGCCGCGCCCGGAAGGTCTGTACACTCACGATGAGGACAAGATTACCCTGACCTACTGGACGCTGATGGAACGCATGCGCGACAAGGGCTGGCAGCTTGACCGTGCGCAGCTCGGCGACCCGGACCACACCCCGCGAATTATTCCGTCGCCCGCGCGCAAAGCCAGTCCCGACGGCTGGGTGTTTCCGGCCATGGCGACGCTGGCCGCGACTGCTGCCAGAGAAGTTCGGGTCGCTGACCTCAGCTATGTTGACATCAACGCGATTGAGCCGACCCGCCCTAAAGACTATGCATTGTCGGAGCCACTGGTGCCGCATGACCCGCTCACTACCGCCACGCTGGAGTGGGATGGCGATGCGCTGAAGCGCATTGAGGCCGCGCCGGAATTCGTGCAGCCGATGATCATTGAGAATGCCGAAAAGGCGGCCAGAGAGCGCGGCACCAATTTCGTCACGGTGCAATTGCTGGAAGAACTGCAGGCACAGCAGACCGGTTAAACAACAATAAGGAAGCACATGAGCGACAAAGAGCTGGACGGCAAGGTCGTCATCATCACCGGT
>JAUIEY010000261.1 GCA_030429685.1 Gammaproteobacteria bacterium | reverse complement strand
TAGGTGGCGCCGGTGACGTCCGAAATGTCCCGGTCGCTCATGCGCATGGCGTTCCACATGGCCCGGTCGCGAAAGGCGCCGGCCAGCCCCTGGTCCTTCATCTCGGCGGCCAGGTCGCTCACGGTTCGCTGGTTGAAGTTGTAGTGTTCGGCGTTCTTCTTCAGCGTGCGGAAGATGTCGACGGGTTCTTCGTCGCTCCAGTCCGACAGCAGGATCACGTGATCGCGATCAAAGGAAAACGGCTCCGGCTCGCGCGGGTCAATCACAATCGCACCGTACAGGCCGGTCTGCTCCTGGAAACCCGAATGACTGTGATACCAGTAGGTACCGCACTGCCGCACCGGGAACCGGTAGGTAAAAGTCTGGCCGGGCCGAATACCGGGAAAACTGATGCCCGGCACCCCGTCCATGCCCGGCGGCAGAATCAGGCCATGCCAGTGAATCGAGCTGTCCACGGCGAGGTTGTTAGTCACCCGCAGCACGACATCATCACCCTCGCGCCAGCGCAGCACCGGTCCGGGCAACCCACCGTTGACCACGGTAGCCTGGCGCGCCCGCCCAGTGATATTGATTTCACGATAATCAACGCGTAAATCCATGCGCGCGCCGCGTAACACGGTTGGACCGTTGAATAACTCGGCGCCCTGCGCCATGAGGGGATCGAGGCTGCCGGCCGCGGCTCCCGCCGCCAAACCGGTCACGAAGCGTCGCCGCGAAAAGCCGGAACGCGAAACGCTATCCATAGTCGGGTATTTCACACTGTTTTCCTGATCACTATGCCGACGCACAGACGTGCGTCATATCGCGCCGTCATCCCGACAGCGCGGCTTAGAAAAAAGCTCAGGAAGTGGCCGGTGGCCGGAAAGGATGGCTGGCAGTGCCCGGCGGCAATACCTGCTCCCGGAAGTCGGGTTCCGGGCTGACCGGCGCCATGGCTGCCGGGCGTTCGAACGCGAGCAGGGCCAGCGCACACAGCTGGCAATCGCCGGCACAGTCATCGTCCGCATGATTGCCATGCTGATGACTATCGTCCGCACTGTCGTCCGCACCGCCATCACCCGCCATGCAGTCCGCGGATACACCCATCTCATGTGCCGCATGACCGCAGGCATTGCCGTCGCTGTCCGGCATAGCGCCCGCCCAGCTCAGTGACAGCTGGGCAACCAGAAAAACCATGGCCAGACAGAGGCGCGAGGCGGAACGGAATGACATAGTGCAACCCTACTCTGCAACAGCCATACAGACAAGTCAGCAGTTCCCAAAGCTGGTTGTACTGCAAAAAAAACCGCCCCTGTCTGAGGCAGGGGCGGCACCGACACACGTCATAATCTTTGGAGATTTACCAGATATAGTTCAGACGTATGAAGAAACTGCGCCCCGGGCCCGGAATCCGCTGGCCCACGGCAACATCGCTGCCACCGGCACGGTTGATGCCATTGGTGTGATCGGCATACACCTTGTCGAACAGGTTGTTTACGCCGCCCGTGACTTTGATGCCCTCGGCCACGTCATAGGTTCCGTAAACGTTGGCATAACCATAACCCGGTGATTTCGTTTCCTGGTTGGTCACCGAGATATCGTTTTGCGCGGTGGCAAATACGCCTTCGACCGTCGCCTTCCAGGTATCGGCAATGTAGCTAAGCCCGACTATGGAAGTCAGCGGCGCGATGCGATAGAGGTCGTCATCAATATCACGCCGTTCGCCGCGCACATAACTGATCACACCGTCGATACGCAGATTGTCAGACAACTGCGAACCGAAGTCCGTATCAATGCCGTACAGCCTGGCATCAACGTTGTTGAACTGCAGTACCGGACTGTTACACATCGGCGGACCCATCATGCCGCAGAACATGGCCGCGGGACCGGCGGTAACGGGCGTACCCTGAATGTAGTTGTCTACTTTCTGGTAGAAAACACGCGGCCCGAAATAGGTTGCGCCATCATCATATTTCATGCCCAGCTCGATGATGTTGGCCTTTTCCTTTTTCAGGTTCAGGTTGCCAATGTAGTTTCTGTGGTCAGCCAGGCCAGCGACGGCGCGCAGTGGTATCCACAGATACAGCTCCTGATAGGCGGGCGCGCGTTCTTTGTGCGCCAGCGTCACATCGAAACTGAAATTCTGCACAGTCAGATAAGTGTTTTTCAGCACCACGTCCCACAGATCCCAATCAAGTTCGCGATCCGCAGCATTAAAGCTGTCGCGTAACATCCCTGCCGGCGGCATCATGATGGCAGGCGTACCGTTGACCGGATCAGCATCTGCATCAACACGGGTATAACGCAGGCCGACTTCGTACTCGAAGTCTTCGTCTTCCGGACTGGCCCATTCAGCAAAGACGCCCAGCCGGTCACGGGTGACATTGTTGAAGTTCTCCAGAAAGAACATTGCATTGTTGGGGTTGGAAATATTGGAGTTGTGCTCGGCAAACTCGCCATCCAGCCCGACCGCCAGTTCGCCGGCACCAATTTCGAATGCGCCCTTGAGGTCGAAGGACACCGCCTCACCGTCCGCGAGAT
>JAUIEY010000260.1 GCA_030429685.1 Gammaproteobacteria bacterium | reverse complement strand
CAAACGCGACATCAGTGAACTTGCCGTATTTGGTGAGCTGGGCTTTGATATCACAGATCGCTGGCATGTGCTGGCTGGTGCACGCTGGTTCGATGTCGATGATGAACTGGTGAATTGCATTCAATTCACCATGTTTGATCCCGCACCGGTATGCGACCCCGGCGGTGAAAGCGACGATGACATTATCTACAAGCTAAGCACCGATTATCGTATGGGTGAAAATGCCCTGTTGTATGCGCTGTTCTCGCAGGGCATCAGCCTCGGCGGAATTAATCCCGGTGCATTTGTTCCGGACGAGCTAAGGCTGGTCAAACCGGAAAAAGCCGACAACTATGAGGCGGGCATTAAGAGCGAACTGGGTGACGGCGCTGTCAGGCTGAACGCTGCTGCCTTCTGGATAAACTGGGATGATATTCAGGTGGACGAATTCATCGGCTTTCCGGTGACCACCAATGCCGGCAAGGCCCGCACCGACGGTGTGGAAATCGACATTAGCGCGGCACTTGGCGACAACTGGCAACTCCTGGCCGGCGTAACCCTCACCGACACCAGGATCACCTCGGCCGGCCCCGACAAGGGCGCCCGACTACCCGGTTCACCTGAAGAAACCCTGAATTTCGGCATCAACTATCAGGCACAGTTAAGCGGTGACCTGGACCTTGAAGCCAACTGGCAAGTTGCCGTGCAGGGTGACGTCACAACGGCTTTAAGCGGCGGCGAAACGCTGAGCGGCTTCGCCGTGCATAATGCCTCGGTAGGAGTGGGCAATGAACAGTGGCAAGCCACGTTGTTTGCCAACAACCTGTTTGATAAGTATGCCGTCACCGGCGTACGCGATGATCGCAGCATGCTCGGCACTGACGGTTTCAGCAATGATTTCGCACTGCGCCGCTATCTACAGTATGTACTGACACCCCGCACCATCGGCGTGGACCTGCGCTACCGCTTCCGCTAACGGCACTGTGTTATGGTCTGGCTGACCGCTACCCAGGGAAGCCAGGCCATAAACAGCACCGCAGCAGAGCACTTTCGCAATGGCATAGCCAAACTGGAAGCCGGCCACGCGCGCGATGCCATTGCGGAGCTGCAATCCGCCACCCGCCTGGATACCGGCAAAGCCGGATATTTCGCACAGCTGGCGCGCGCGCTGGTCATGGCCGGGCGCACAGAACAGGCTGTGGACGCTGCCTGCCGCGCGCTGGAACTGAAACCGGCCGACGCGTTGTCACTCGATACCCTGGGCGTCGTATTCAGCCATGCCGGGCGACATGAACTGGCTGCCGAGACCTTCCGTCAGGCCGTGCAACGCAATCCGCAAAGCGCTGAATTCCGGCACAACCTCGGCGCATCGCTGCGCTTCGCCGGCGACCTGGATGGCGCACGCGCGGCATTCGATGCCGCGCTGCAAATCGATCCACGCATGCACAAGGTGCGCTATGCACGCGCGCATTTGCGCCGCTACACAGAATCTGACAATCACATCGCCGAACTGCAGCAGATATTTCAGGAGTTCAACGGCACGTCTGCCGAGCGCATGTACCTTGGCTATGCACTCGCCAAGGAACTGGAAGACTGTGAACATTTTGCACAGGCCTTTGCTGTACTGAGTGACGTCAACAGCAGCTGGAAGGCACAGAGCAACTATGACATCAGCTCTGATCAGCGGATATTTGAGGCTCTGGTGCAGGCTTTTCCCGTCAGCCCGCAAACGGCCGGGTCAGACAGCAACATCGCCGAGCAACCTATTTTCATTGTCGGTTTGCCGCGCACCGGCACCACGCTGACGGAACGGATTGTATCCAGCCACCAGGACGTTTTTGCGGCCGGCGAGCTGACGCACATTCCGCGTTTAACCCGCCTTATGAGCGGCATCAAAGGACCCGCAGCACTTGACCCCGCAACAGCTCTGGCCATGACCGGCATAAACGCTCGCGAGCTTGGGCACCACTATATTGAAGCGGTGCGCCAGCAGGCCGGCACCGCACCGCGCTTTGTCGACAAATGGCCGCACAATTTTTTGTATGCTGGCTTGGTCCTCAAGGCCTTGCCGCAGGCCCGCATCGTCTGCGTGCGCCGCAACCCGCTGGACAGCTGTCTGAGCAATTTTCGGCAGCTATTTGCCGCAGGCAATCCTTTTTACAACTATGCCTATGACTTGCTGGATTGCGGTGCCTATTACCTGATGTTCGACCGACTGATGCAGCACTGGGACGAGCTGTACCCGGGCCGTATTCATACCTTGCATTACGAGCAGCTGGTTAGCAATCAGGAAACGCAGTCACGCGCGCTGATCGATTTTTGCAACCTGCAATGGCAGGACGCCTGTCTGCAGTTTGAGAAGAACGCCGCACCGGTGGCCACTGCCAGTTCCGTGCAGGTACGCGAACCCATCTATACGTCGGCGCTGGCGCGCTGGAAAAACTACCGCACCGAACTCGAACCGCTGGCCGCCTTCTTTACAGCCAATGGTATTGAAGTAGAAAGCTGAACGCCGCTATTGCGGCTTAATCAGCCGGATCCAT
>JAUIEY010000029.1 GCA_030429685.1 Gammaproteobacteria bacterium | reverse complement strand
AAAGTTGTTATATCACCTGTACTAACGACCGCCGGGCCGCCGGCCGAACTACGCTACCGCACACTGGTTACTGCTCGCAAATTTTGTTGAACAATGGGCGTGCGCGAGGTCTGCTCTCACTCCTTATGGATAAACAAAACGAAAGCATTAAATTCGGGCCTATCTGGCTGGCGCCGGGCATCACGCGGGTCAATGTGATGACCAAGTTTTTCACCGCTTTTGTTTCGGTATCCATGCTTAGCGGTCTGCCCATTCTGAGCAACTACCTGCTTACCGAACATCTCGGCATTCCGCGCGGCCAGACCGGCACGGTTGCGGGCGAGCTGTCTTTCTGGGGCGAAATTGTCGCTATTCTGCTGTTTAACCCTTTCGGTGTGCTTGCAGACCGCATCGGTCGACGGCCGGTTTATATTCTGGGCATCCTGGCGATGGGCCTGGGCTTCGGGCTTAGTCCCTTCGCCACAACAGCCAATGAACTGCTGGCCTATCGCGTTATCTACGCGATAGGTATGGCGGCCGTCGCCGGCACCATGGCAACCCTGACCAATGACTACCCGCGGGAGGAGTCGCGCGGCATGATGGTCGGTCTGACCAGCATCATGAATACGCTGGGCGCCATGTTCGTGGCCGGCGTGCTGGCCCGTATCCCGTCGCTGCTGGCGGAACGCGGTGTTGATGCCATTACCGGCGGCAAAACAATGTTTCTGATTGCCAGCGCCATGTGCGTGCTGGCTGCGATTGTCGCCAAGCTGGGGCTCGCACCCGGTACCCCGGTTGCCAAAAAAGACCGCGGTAAGACTTCTGACCTGCTCAAAAGCGGTTTGCGCAATGCCAAAAACCCGCGTATTGCGCTAGCCTATGCCGGCGCGTTTGCAGCCCGCTCCGACCTGGTTATCAAAGGCATGTTCCTGACGCTGTGGGCAATACAGGATGGCGTCAAGCAAGGCCTGAACCCGGGCGAGTCGATCGCCCGCTTTGGCCTGATGCTGATACTAATGAATGCCGTGGGCATTGCGTCGGCGCCGGCTTTCGGCTGGCTCATTGATCGCGTAAACCGGCTTACTGCTTTTATTATCGCGCTGGTATGTGCTTCCGGCGGGTACCTGTCCATGGGACTGATTACCTCACCGCTGGACTTTTCCATGTGGCCGTTTTTTGTGCTGATCGTGTGGGGCTCCGGCTTTATGATGAAGTCGTCGCTGAGCCTGGTCGGTCAGGAAGCGCCTATCCGGGAACGCGGCAGCGTAATTGCCATGTCCGGCATGTGCGGCGCAATCGGCATCCTGATTTTCTCCAAGTGGGGCGGCATTGCATTCGATGCCTGGGGCCCCTGGGCACCATTCGTCATGGCCGGCGCCTATCAGAGCGTGCTGCTGGTGTTGGCGATTATCGTGCGTATCGTGTCGCCCGGACGCCCGGCGCCCAATCCCCTCTGGCAAAAAGCCGCGCAAACAGACAAAATAGATGCAATAACAACAAATAAACCTGTATCGAATACCTGAAGCAGTATTCTTTTGCAGAATCGGGGGACAATTTCAGGTCATGTCATATCGCAAGCCTATGGTTAGAGGCTGCCTCGCGGCAGCTGTCATACTTTTTCCGACTCTTGGTCTTACCGCAGTTGACGAAATAGTCGTCTCCGCCCGCAAGACTGACGAGAACCTGCAGGACGTGCCCGTCGCGATTACCGCCATCGGGACACAAATGATCGAGGAGGCGCGCATCGAAAATCTCGATGACGTGGCTTCCCTGACGCCGGGCCTGAACTTTTTCAGCTCCAACGGTGATGCATTGCCGGTTCCCGTTATCCGCGGCGTTGCGCCAACCGATATCTTCGGCGAGACCAATGCCGCTATTTTTGTTGACGGTGTCTACGTGGCGGGGCGCGAAGGGCTTAACTTCTCGATCCTTGACGTCGAACGAATCGAAATTGTGAAAGGCCCGCAAAGTGCTCTGTATGGCCGAAATGCGTTCAGCGGCGCCATCAACTATGTCAGCAAACGGCCCGCAGACGTGTTTGAAAGCAGTGCTTTGGCCACCCTCGGCAACGACGGCAGGAGACAGGTGAAAGGCGACATCGGCGGCCCGCTGATCGAGGATTTTCTGCATGCCAAACTGACAGCCGGCTACGACACCTGGAACGGTTCCTATGGAAACCCCATTGGTTCTGAAGATCTTGGCGGTTATACGTACAAGAATGTAGTGCTGGCCGTTGATTTCATGCCCACCGACAACCTGACCATCCAGTTCAATGGCTACGGTTCGGATGATCACATCAACTCAAGCCCTATTACAGGGCTACCTGCCAACTGCGAAAACGTCGGCGACGATGCAGGATTGTTTATGCGGCTGGCTAACTGGTGCGGCGATCTCTGGGACCTGGACCAGACCCGCCGGTATTACAATGAGGGCATTCTGGGCAACCCCAATATCCCTGCGCAATACCAGTTTCGGACCGGGCATGAACAAATAGCCCGGGTACCGGAAGCCCGGGGAGAAGATCGCAAGTTGCTGCGCGGCAGCCTGAAATTCGACTGGGACATCGGTGTCGGCAACATCACCGCGATCACCGGCTATTCCCGGGTCGCGCATCGCAGCTACCTCGACGGTACTGAAGGCCTCGGCTACACGCAGCCCTTCGTCTATTGCACCAACGTTCTGCCGGGCTATTTCAATCCGCCGGACAATACAGTACCGCTTTGTCTTGATACGACGCCCATGTCAGCTTTCGGTCCTCCCAGCCGGTTTGTAACCAACATGCTGGTGGTTTCGCCCGAGGACGTCACGACCGATATCAGTCAGGAAGTTCGCTTTGCCAGCCCGGTGGACCGCGCAGTGCGTTATACGGTCGGTGCCTATATCACCAAGTCCAGATTGCGTGAATTCGACGCCTACCTGCTGGGCAATGCACCCATGCTGCCGGCCGGGCTGGAAACTCCGACCGGACCCGGGTCCATGCCGCCGGCAGCAGCATTCGGACCTTTCCTGGGCACCGCCGCAGCAATCGGCGATGCGGCTTTTCGCGATGTGTTCCTGCCGGGCGGCACCGCGGGCGACAACGCTTTTCGGCTGGTCAGCAAAACCCGTTCCTATGCGCTTTTCGGCACCCTGGACTGGGATATCACCGAACAGCTGACAGCTGATTTTCAGCTGCGCTACAACACCGACACCAAGGGAATAAATCTGACAGCCAGTGACGGGAACACCGTAAGGAGTGAAGATTTTGACTCGGTCACCGGACGGGCGGGCATCAAGTATGCGTTCAGCGATGACCTGATGACTTATGCCTCGGTCAGTACAGCAGAAAAATCCGGTGGCTTAAGCATCGATCAGGTGGACGTATTCGGTGTTGTCCAGCCCGACGGAAGCTGCGTTGTCAGCGCCCAGGCTTCGGAACAGACAGTTGTCGTGCCCTTTTTCGAAGAAACCATAGTTGCCTATGAACTGGGCCTGAAAGGCAACGCTGCCGATGACCGCGTACGTTATGACGTATCAGCGTACTGGATGAACTGGGATGACATCATCATTCCGCAGATTTTTACCCAAGTACCCGGTACGCCATGTGATTTTGAGCAGCCGGAAGGCTTTAACACCAACGCCGGTGATGCAACGGTCAAGGGGCTGGAAGTACAGACTGATGTATCACTGACTGATAATTGGTCGGTATCTCTGGGCGCATCGTGGACCGAATCCAAGATGGACAATGCGCAACTGGAAAGCTTTGCCGATTTCCCCAGCTTCGCACCAGACGGCGATGTGTCCGGCAACTATCTGCTGCGCCAACCCAAGAAGATGGCCAATGCCACCCTGCGCTATGAGCGCGATATCGGCGGCAGCGGCTGGACCTTCCGTGCGCGCGGTGATGCCGTCTACCAGGGCAAATTCTTCGGCGGCCTCGACAACCAGTGGACTATTCCGTCACGTACCGTGTTCAACGGCAACCTGGGTCTGACCTCAGATGCATGGTCGATCAGCCTGTGGATGAAAAATATCCTCAATGACAACACCCCCACGGCCGCGTATCGAAACGTGTATTTCGGCAATACCGAGGATATTTTTCAGCAGATGCCGGCCAGTTCCTCCACAAGCAAATTCTTTCCGTGGCGTATTTCAACCACGCATCCGCGGCTGCGCACTATCGGCATAACAGTGGAGAAAAGATTCGGCGGCGACTAGTTCGCGCCACCCCGGTCAGTCCTCGTCATCCGACCATTCGCGCTCGCGGATGGTCGGCACGAACCGCCGGGTGCGGATACGCCATAGCTGCACAAAAAACATTGCTGCGGTAACGCACAGACACAAATACAGCACGGCAAATACCCAGCCGGGGAATGCGGCCCGGGCCAGCAGATTGCTGCTCCAGGCGCCCAGCAACACCCAGATAATATGCGGCGCCAGGGAACAGAATCCGGCGGCTATGGCGAGGCCTGCTGAGGCCAGCAGTCCGGCGGGAACCAGCCAGAACTGCCAGTCACTGCCGTCGCTACCCTGAGCTGATAACGCCGGCAACAGCACCAACAGGAACATTACTGCGACCGCCGGGATGGCGGGTTGTGGCCGGATGTTGGCGGTGATGTGTTCCGTCAGGCTCTGCGGTTCGCGGGCGGTCATGTACTGTCACCCCGGCCCAGCAAAGCCAGCATGGAATCTCGATACAGCCGCTGTCGCTGCGGATGGTGTGCATATACCTTTAACAGCGGTACCGCGGTGCGCGCCACTACCCGGAACGACAACTCGGCATCATCATTACGCAACGTACCTGCCTGCTCCGCCAGCGCCAGCACCCGTTTCAGTGCGCCGCCAAATTCCCGATGCCCCGCTTCTATATACGGCATGACATCGGCGTTAATGGATGAAATCAGCGTGAGTGCGTCCGCATGCGTGCCCCAGAGACGTGCATAAGCGTCGACCAGCCCGGGCAGCGCCGCCTCGGCGGCGTCATCCGGCAGTTCGTTCAGAAGCCTGGCACCGTCTTCCAGCGCCGGTGTCAGCAGCCCCGCTGCCAGCTCATTCTTGTTAGCAAAAAAACTGTAAAAGGTCCGCCGGGAAATACCAGCCGCCGCAATAATTTCCTCAACGCTGACCGGTTCTATACCCCGTTCCGCAAACAGGGCACCGGCGCATTCCAGCAACCGCTCGCGGATGCGGGCGCGTTTTTCGGCGATTTTCGGGCTGGGCTGGCGATCGTTGAAGCGGGAAGCGGCAGAATCGTTCATGCACAGAGTATAAGTCAGAGAAAGCCGACCCGGCACAGGCGATAGGTACTTATCCGTAGACAGGGGTCGCTCAACACCTATTTCATTCAGGCCCGAACCCCCTATGCTCTGGAGGTATCTTCAGCGCACTGACAGGAAACAATCGCTAGCCATGCAAGCACCCGCACCGAACCGAACCGGGCCCCTGGGAACATTTTTTTCCAGATTTGAAGCCCATCTCAATCTGGAAGACTACTCGCAGTTTTTCTCCAACCGGAAAAAGGCCGGTCGTGATACCTACCTGCGCACCGATATTTATCCGGCGGAAAAGCTCGCCGATGTGATTCTCGAAGAGTACGGCGTGCGTAACAAGCTGCAGGGCAACGTTATTGTTGCGCTGCCGGATCCGGCCTGGAACGTACCGGTATTTTTTTATCAGCTGGGCGGCAATGACAGGCAGAAAATCGCCATGCTGGACATCAGTCCAACGCTGCCCGAAATCGACTACACACCGCTGATTCCGGTCTATGAAAAGTACCGGTCGCTGCTAAACATTCAGCCCTGCAAGCTGGACTGGGTGAACCGCATCAGCTCGCCGTACCTGCTGCAATGTGAATACACCGAACTCGACACCGAACTGTTCGGCGAGGCCATGTATGAATACCTGTGCATCTGGATCGAGCACTATTACGTTCCCGGCAGCCGGCTGACAGACGAAGCGGAAATAGCGCAGGCCACTGACGCGATACGCGAATTCAAGCGCATCCTGCACGACAATGACCCGGCTTACGGAATTTTCGAAAAAGCCTGGGGCAAGCCGGTCGCGGATGCGTTTTTCTACCTGGAAACCCGCAACCACCCGTCATTGCCTATGCCGGGCGTGCATTGATATCAGGGTGCGAGCGCTGCTAACGGTAGCGCGACTGAATTTTCCGCAGCGTGTCGTTTCCGGGGTTCAGCTTGCTGTAGGGCACGTCAATAAGCGGCGTGGCCGCGGTGTTATTGACTTCATGCATGTCCGGTTGCGATTCATCGAGATACAGAATACCGGTAGTAATTTCACCGGCCGCATTGTTTTCCAGCAAATTTGAAACCGCATTGACCCGATCAGTCGGATCATAATCCTTGTCCAGCTTGCGCAACACAATATGACTGCCATCGTGCAACTGCACCGGCATGGCTTCGCCTTCTTCGTACTTTGCTTTTATATCTTCCGCGGGCGGCACAAAGTCTGCAGCTATTGCCGGGACGAAATGCTCACGGGAGTACTTGTAGCTACGGGTCGAGCCTTCGTGATCATTAAACGTCACGCAGGGCGAAATAATATCCACCAAAGCAAAACCGCGGTGGTTGAATGCCGCTTTGAGAATCGGCACCAGCTGATCCTTGTCGCCGGAAAAGCTGCGCGCCACAAAAGTCGCCCCTAGCGTGATCGCGGTACTGCACGGATCAATGGCGGGCTGCAGATTGACCTCGCCTTTTTTTGCCTTGCTGCCTTTGTCGGCAGCAGCCGAGAACTGCCCTTTGGTAAGACCATAAACACCATTATTTTCAATGATATAAGTCATATTCAAATTGCGGCGGATGGCATGCGTAAACTGCCCCATGCCAATGGACAGCGAGTCTCCGTCGCCGGATACGCCAACGTAGTAAAGATCGCGATTGGCGCAGTTGGCGCCCGTTGCCACTGACGGCATACGTCCGTGACACGAATTGAAGCCATGCGAATCGCGAAGAAAGTAAGCCGGCGTTTTGGACGAGCAGCCGATACCTGACAATTTGGCGAACCGGTGCGTCGGAATACTCAGGCCCCAGGCTGCCTCAACAATGGCGCCGGTGATTGCATCATGGCCGCAGCCCGCACACAGGGTGGACATGCCGCCCTCATAGTCGCGCACGGTGAGGCCCAGTTCATTTACCGGCAGTTTGGGATGACGCGCACTGGGTTTTTTCATGAAGCTCATGCCGCTTCTCCCTTAGCCAGATCTTCATTCACGGCATCAATGACAAATCCTGCTGTCATTGGCAGACCGTTGTAATGCAATATCGCGTTCAGTTTTTCATCTGCCACATCGCACTCCAGACAAAGCAGACTCTTAAGCTGTGCATCACGGTTCTGCTCGACCACGTAGAGTTTCTCGTGGTCGTCCATAAACTTCTGCACGCTGTCGTTAAACGGAAAGGCCTTGACCCGCAAATAATTTACGCCCAGTCCCTGTTCGGCGAATGAGTCAATTGCCTCTTTGCAGGCTTCGTCACAACTGCCGATAGAAATGATGCCAATCCTGTTTTTCTCGGAGTAGCGGATTTCCGGTTGCGGCACGTACTGTTTTGCGGTTTCCCACTTGGCCCGCAGGCGATCAACAACTTCCTGATACTCACCGGCATTCTCGGTATAGGCGCCGTACATGTTGTGGCCGGAGCCGCAATAGCGTCTTTGTCGGCATCCACATAGCGGTGGAATGTATCCAGCTTTTCGACTTCAGCAGCACGCAACACTTTCCCACGATCCGGCTGGTAAGTTTCGTTCCACTGCAGCTCTCTGGTCATCCAGTCGTTCATGCCAATGTCCAGGTCGCTGAGAACTATAACGGGTGTCTGCAGGCGTTCGGCCAGATCGAATGCCTGCGGCGCGGTGTAGAAACACTCTTCGGGGTTGGCCGGAAACAGCAGCACATGCCGCGTATCACCGTGCGAGGCAAAGGCGCAGGAGGTGATATCAGACTGCTGAGTACGGGTCGGCATGCCGGTAGAGGGGCCGCAACGTTGCACATTGAACAGCACTGCCGGTATTTCAGCAAAATATCCGTAGCCGAGAAATTCACTCATCAGCGATACGCCCGGACCGCTGGTGGGCGTGAATGCGCGCGCACCGGCCCAGCCTGCACCCAGCACCATGCCCATGGCGGCCAGTTCGTCCTCTGCCTGCACGATGCAGAAATTGCTCTCGCCGGTCTCCGGATCCTTGCGGGTCATTTCGCAGAAACGCTTGAACGCATCCATCAACGAGGTAGACGGCGTGATCGGATACCAGGCACCCACCGTGGCACCAGCATAAACAGCGCCCAGGCCGGCTGCAGTATTGCCGTCGATAACAATGTGTCCGTCGGTCTTGTCAGTGCTGCGCGCCGTAAACGGTAACGGCGCCTCGACATTGGCCCTGGTCCATTCGTAACCCATGCGAATTGCCAGCTGGTTGGCATCCAGCAAATTGGCCTTCTTGGCGAAGGTTTCATTGAGCAGGTTACTGATCACGTCCATATCGAAATCCAGCAACGCTGCCAGCACGCCCGCATACACAACGTTCTTCATCAGAATCCGCGCGCGCGCATTGGGGAAGTTTTCGTTGCACATCTTTGACAGCGGCACGCCGATAATCGTGATGTCATCACGTTTCAGCAGGCTATGGCGCGGCCAGGTGGAGTCGTAGATCAGGTAACCGCCGCTGGCGACTTCTTCCAGATCGTGCTTGTAGGTCTCGGCATTCATGGCAACCATGATGTCCACACGACCGGACCGTGCCAGGTGACCTTTTTCGCTGGCACGAATTTCATACCAGGTGGGCAGTCCCTGAATATTGGACGGGAAATAATTCTTGCCGACGACCGGAATACCCATGCGGAACAGGGTCTTCATAATCAGGCCGTTGGCGCTGGCAGAGCCTGTGCCGTTCACGTTGGCGATCTTGATCGTGAACTCGTTAACTGACGGATTGTTCATGTTTGAATCGGTTTGCCTACTGTTAAACCGCTGTCATCTATATTCGCTTAAATCACAATGCGTCTGGCTGCCTCAAAACAATCTGACAGGCCAGCGCTCAAAAATACTGCTGAAAATCAGGCGACTTCTTTTTGCTCCGGCGGGGTGGCTTCGTCTCTGGCATGGGGGTGATGCAGAGTGAATTTCTGCATATCCCAGGCAGCCGTCGGGCAGCGTTCAGCGCACAGGCCGCAGTGCACACAAACGTCTTCGTCTTTGACCATGACGCGACCGGTCTGCGGCAGCGGGCCTGACACAAACAGATCCTGCTCGTGGTTGTCGGCCGGCGCGCTCAGGCGGGTGCGCAATTCGTCTTCTTCGCCATTGTGCGTGATGGTCAGGCAATCGACCGGACAAATGTCAATGCAGGCATCACACTCGATACATAATTTGTCGGTGAATACCGTCTGAATGTCACAGTTCAGACAACGCTCGACTTCCTCGGCCGCCAGTTCCGGTGAAAATCCGAGCTCAACCTCAATATTCAGCTTCTGGAAACGTTCCTTGAGGCTAACGTGCGGCATGATGGTGCGTTCAGCGGCATCAAAGTCATTGCTGTAGCTCCACTCGTGGATACCCATCTTGGTACTGGCGAGGTTCTGGCCGTCGGGCATGCGGTCGCTGACATCTTCGCCCTGGCAGTACTTGTGGATGGAAATCGCGGCCTGATGGCCATGTTCCACCGCCCAGATGATGTTCTTGGGGCCAAACGCCGCATCGCCGCCGAAAAATACGCCCGCACGGGTGGACTGATGGGTTTTTTCATCCACTACCGGGACTTCCCACTTGTCGAACTCAATGCCAAGGTCGCGCTCGATCCATGGAAAAGCATTTTCCTGACCGATGGCGAGGATTACGTCATCACACGGCAGAGTTTTCTCGCCGGTGACGCGCTGCTCCGTGATACGGCCGTTGGCGTCAATGTCGTATTCCATCAGCTCAAAGGTCATGCCGGTGAGCTTGCCGTTCTCGATCACAAACGCTTTGGGCGAGTGATTGATAACGATTTCAACGTTTTCTTCTTCGGCGTCTTCCAGCTCCCAGTCGGAAGCTTTGAAAAACTCGCGCGGCTTGCGCGCCATCACTTTCACATCATCGGCGCCGAGACGCAGCGAGGTGCGGCAGCAGTCCATGGCGGTGTTACCTACACCGATGATCAGCACGTTCTTGCCAATAGACTCGGTGTGGTCAAACGCCACTGACTCCAGCCAGTCAATGCCGATATGAATATTGGCATCGGCTTCCTGGCGGCCGGGTATATTCAGTTCCTTGCCGCGCGGCGCGCCGGTGCCGACAAACACGGCATCAAAATTCTGCTCCAGCAGGGCCTGCATACTTTCGACACCATCACCCAGCCGGACCTCGCAGTTGCCCATGTTGACAATGTTATCGATTTCTTCGTCCAACACGTCGGCGGGTAAACGGAATGACGGAATATTGGAACGCATCAAACCGCCGGTGACATCCAGCTTTTCAAATATCGTGCATTCATAGCCAAGCGGCAGCAGGTCGTTGGCTACCGCCAGCGAGGCGCAACCCGCGCCCACCAGCGCGACCTTCTTGCCGTTCGAGGGCGGGGCTTTGGGCAGCAGCGCACTGACGTCATCGCGATTGTCAGCAGCAACGCGTTTCAGGCGGCAGATGGCAACCGGCTTTTCTTCTACGCGGCCACGGCGGCAGGCCGGCTCGCAGGGACGGTCACAGACGCGACCGAGGATCCCCGGAAACACGTTCGACTTACGATTAAGCATGTAAGCCTCGGTGAATTCACCCTGGGCGATATGCCGGATGTAGCCGGGCACGTCGGTGTGTGCCGGACACGCGTACTGGCAATCGACAACTTTGTGAAAATATTCGGGGTTTGACGTATCCGTCGGACGCATAGCGGTCGGACCTGCAAATCAGCTGGAAAATGAAAAAGCGATGATCAGGGCAAAATGCCGTTTTTTCGTGACCCTACAAGGCTCTGGAGCGGTTCAAGGCGTTGGGATTATACAGATTCAACCGGTAAATAGAATCCGTGTAAAGCCCCGTCAGCCAAGGGCCAGACCGGGTGTCAGACAAAGCCGAGCCGCTGCCCCAGAATATCCCCGCTAAGGCCCTCACCGGCCGACCAGGCGACTTCGCCATTGACCAGCGTAGTCCTGATTGAGGAACGGAATTCGTAGCCTTCCAGCGGCGACCAGCCGCACTTGTACAGAAGATCCGCGGCACGCACCCGCGTGGGGCGATCCGGGTCCACCAGCACCAGATCCGCCCACCAGCCCTCGCGGATATAGCCGCGCTCCCGGACACCGAAGACGTCGGCTACGGCATGGCTGGTTTTCAGCACCGCGTGCTCGATGCCAAACCGCCCGGCATGCACGTGCTCCAGGGTCATCAGCAGCGCGTGCTGGACCAGCGGCAACCCGGCAGGCGCATTGAAGTAGGTACCGGCCTTCTCCGCAGCGGTGTGCGGCGCGTGGTCAGTCGCAATTATGTCAATTCGGTCGCCGGCTACCGCCGCCAGCAGCGCTTCGCGATCTTCCGGGCGCTTGATCGCCGGGTTGCATTTAATCAGCGCACCCAGACGCTCGTAGTCGGTCTGGTCAAAAAACAGGTGATGAACGCAGGCCTCGGCGGTGATTTTCTTGTCCGCCGCCGGGCCGGCGCTAAAAAGCTCCAGTTCGCGGGCAGTTGTCAGGTGCAGCACGTGCAACCGCGACCCGTGCCGTCGGGCCAGTTCCACGGCCAGCGATGAGGACTTGTAGCAGGCTTCTGCAGAGCGGATATTGGGATGCTCGGACATCGGCACATCTTCGCCGTAGCGCTCCCGCGCCGCCTGCTCAGCTGCATTGATCATGGGGGTGTCTTCGCAGTGGGTCGCGATGAGCAGCGGCGCATCGGCAAAAATCTGCTGCAGCACTTCCTGATCGTCCACCAGCATGGCGCCCGTCGAGGCGCCCATAAATACCTTGATGCCGCAGGCCTGACCCTTTTGCACCGCGCGGATCTGCTCAATATTGTCGTTGGTGGCACCGAGATAGAAGGCGTAATTGGCGCGCGCCCGACCCGCCGCACGCTGGTACTTGCCCTCAAGCTCTTCGAGATTAGTGGTTGCCGGTTTGACGTTGGGCATTTCCATGAAACTGGTGATGCCGCCGGCCACGCAGGCCGACGACTCGGTGGCCATGTCGCCCTTGGCCGTCAGCCCCGGCTCGCGAAAATGCACCTGATCATCGATCATGCCGGGCAACAGCCAGGCACCGGCTGCATCCAGCACGGTTTCGCCGGGTTCGGCGGTCAGGCTGCCGGCAATGGTGTCAATGCGGCCAGCGCGTACCCGCAGGTCACCCTCGACGGTGCGGCCTTCGTTGACAATGCGGGCGTTGGTTATCAGCACTTTGGTCATAAGACAGGCTCACATTGTCGGGTAGTTAAGGCCGGCTGTCCACGGACAGGGAACCCCGCCGCTGCTGACTGGTCTTTAAATAGACAGCCGGACGGCGTCCAGTGGTTATACTGAGCGGCGCCGGTCATGCCCGCGCCCTGATTAACAACCTGACAGAGACAATCCAACCGTTATGCCTGCTATACGTGCTTACCTTTGCCTGCTGCTCGCCGCCCTGCACTCCGCCGCTGCTGTCGCCGCGGACGACCTGATACCGTTTGAGAAGTTTGTACTGGATAACGGCCTGACGCTGATTGTCCATGAAGATCACAAAGCGCCGATTGTCGCTGTCAATATCTGGTATCACGTGGGTTCGCGCAACGAGGAACCCGGCAAGACCGGTTACGCTCACCTGTTTGAACACCTGATGTTTCAGGGTTCGGCAAACACGCCGGGTGAATACATCAACCTGGTGGATGAGGTCGGCGCGACCGATCTGAACGGCACCACCTGGTTCGACCGCACCAACTATTTTCAGACCGTCCCCAAAGGCGCACTGGATCGCGTGCTGTTCCTTGAGTCCGACCGCATGGGGCACATGCTGGAAGCCATAGATCAGGCGGTACTGGATGAACAGCGCGGCGTGGTGCAGAACGAGAAGCGCCAGGGTGACAACGAGCCGTATTCGGCCATCTGGGGCGCATTGCTGCAGCAGCTGTTTCCGCCGCCACACCCCTATTCGTGGGAAACCATCGGCTCGATGGCCGATCTTGATGCAGCCAGTCTTGAAGACATGCAGACCTGGTTCCGCAACTATTACGGCCCCAACAACGCCGTGCTGGTGGTGGCCGGTGATGTCGAGCCCCAGGACGTGCTGGAGCGCGTGAACTACTGGTTTGGCGAAATCCCGCCGGGGCCGCCGGTTTCGACCACTGAGCAATGGATACCGCGCCACACCGAGGAGCGCCGCGAAATTCTGCAGGATCGTGTGCCCCAGGAGCGCGTTTACCTGGCGTGGACCGGCCCGCGCTGGGGCACTACCGATGCGCACCGGCTGCAACTGGCCGTCGACATTCTGTCCGGCGGCAAGAACTCGCGTCTCTACGAGCGTCTGGTATACCGCGACCAGATCGCCACCGACATCGACATGGGTGCCTATTTTCTGGAAATCGCCGGCATGCTGATCGTTGAAGCTTCCGTCAAACCCGGTGTGGATATTGCTACAGTAGAAAGCGCCGTGCGCGAGGAAATCGACCGGTTTCTAAAGGAAGGACCCAGCAAGCGGGAGCTTGAGCGGGTCAAGACCGTCGCCCGGGCTGGTTTTATCCGCGGCATCGAAAAAGTCGGCGGACCGGGTAGTAAATCCGATGTGCTCGCCAGCAATATGATCTACGGCGACGATCCGGCTTTTTATCAGCGCAGGCTGGATGACATGGAAGCAGCCGGTCGCGAGGACCTGCGCCGCGCGGCTGCAGACTGGTTTGGCCAGGCCCCCTATGTCGCGCACATAGTGCCTTACGATCAAAGCATGCAAGCTACGGCAGCCGCCGCGAACCGCGCGGCCGTGCCGGAACCGACAGCGCCCGAGGCAGCGGTATTTCCCGCCTTTGTAAGCCGCACCCTGAGGAATGGTCTGGAGCTGCGGGTAATCAACCGGCCCACAATCCCGGTGGTCGACATGCAACTCATTATTGACGCCGGCTATGCCGCCGACGACCCGCAGCGTGCCGGTGAAGCCAGCCTGGCCATGGCCATGCTGGATGAGGGCGCCGCCGGCATGGACGCGCTGGAAATCAGTGAACAGCTGGCAATGCTGGGTGCCGGTTTGAGCAGCGGCGCCGGGCTGGATACGGTTTCTGTCGGCCTGTCGGCGCTAACGGAAAATCTCGATGCATCGCTGCAGCTGTATGCAGACGTTGTGCTGCAGCCGGACTTTCCCGAACAGGAACTGGAACGCCTGCGTGTGCAGTACATCAACGGTATTCGTCAGGAAAAAACCCGGCCCATCAGCATTGCCCTGCGGCTGCTGCCGGGCATGCTTTACGGCGACGGCCACGCCTACGCCAAACCCTTGTCGGGCACCGGCTATGAAGCCAGCATCGCACGCATTACCCGGTCTGACCTGGTGAACTGGCACCGCACCTGGTTCCGGCCCAACAACGCCACTTTGGTAGTGGTAGGCGACATCAGCATGGATGAGCTGGCACCGCGCATCGAAAAACTGTTCAGTGCCTGGGAACCCGCTCCGGTACCCGCAAAGAATGTCGCGGCTGTCGATAACCCGGCCAGCGAAGTGATCTACCTGGTCGACAAGCCGGACGCGCAACAGTCAATTATTTTCGCCAGCCAGCTGGTGGCCCCGATGTCGGGACCGGATGAAGTGGCCATCAAAGCCATGAACGATGTGCTCGGCGGTCAGTTCGCAGCGCGCATCAACATGAACCTGCGCGAGGAAAAGCACTGGAGCTACGGTGCCCGCAGTCTGATCTCCGCTACCCGCGCACAGCGGCCTTTTATTGCCTATGCGCCGGTACAGGCCGACAAAACCACCGAATCGCTGGCCGAACTGCGCCGCGAAATCCGGGACGTGCGCGGCGTTGAGCCGCCCTCCGCAACCGAACTTGAGCGCA
>JAUIEY010000259.1 GCA_030429685.1 Gammaproteobacteria bacterium | reverse complement strand
GTATGACGAGGGCGAGCCGGACAAAACTCTGGCTCAGCGCCGCGAACAAATCGTAGCGGAGGCGCTGCGGGTATTGCTGCTGGAATGGCAGCCGGAACTGGTGCTCGGACCGCGCCAGCCGCGCCCTGTGAACAAGCGCAGTATTATTGGCATCATGCAGGAGCGCTGGCCGGTGGTGGATTCCGTCCGTCCCGTGCTGGGCTGGCAGTCGCTAGAAGAAGTGCTTGATGCTGACCTGCTGGCGGAGGTGACTGACATCAGTTACGAAGTCCGCATCGGCGGTCGCTACAGTGGCAAGACCTTCTATTCCGTGGCGGGCCTGCCGGAGCCGCAGCATCAGTTGACAACGGATCTTGAACCCTGTGCCAGCTATATCTGGCAGCCGCGCGCACGATTCCGCTTCCGTGAGCAAATTTATTCCACCTCGTTGCGGCAGAAGCAGTGGAGTAAAGACGTTCGACTGCCGCATCCCTACACACTGGATACCCCGGGATCAGACTGTGGGCAGCGGTTTTATCCCTGACGAACGGCAGGCATTGCTGTCGGACTACAAGCAACCACTCAGCGAATTAATCCACGCGGCCACCACCGCCTGACCCGCAGTATCGGCAACCAGGCTGCCGAGCGGTGGCATGGCATTGGCATCACGCAGCCCCATGCGCACATGCACCAGCGAACTGTCGGCAGCGCCGGGCGCGATCAGTTTGGCACCGGGAATCCCCAGGTTGCCGCCCGTAATCGAATCCGCGTTGCAGGCGTTGGTATTGGCCAACGGCGTGTCATAGCGTAAATCCATGGTGGACTGCAGCGGCGTGCCGGGACGGTGGCAGCCGGAACAGTTGCTGTGCAGATAGGCGCGCGCACGTTCTTCCAGCGGTGCGCTGCCAAACGGGTCGGGCAGCGCGGGTAAATTTTCCGGCACATCGGCCAGCGGCGGTGCCAGCATGCCGATGGCATCCAGCGTGGCGAGCTGGTTGGCGCTGCGCCCGGTTTGCGGGTAGGTGAGGGTGTTGTTGAGTTGCGCAACCTCCAGACCCAGTACCCGGTTGGTAGCGGCGGTATGGCATGCCAGGCACTGGTTTTCGGACGGAAAAATCCAGTCGCTGCCGCCGGCCGGCAGCGTGGCGCCGCCGACGATGCGGGTTGCCTCTGTCGCCGTGTCATTCCAGCGATAGGTGTAACCGGCCCAGCCGCCGTTGTTGACGTGGTGCATGAGCAGGCGTGTTTCAATCAGCTTGCCGCCGCGCTCGAAGTTCTTTACCAGCACCGAGCCCTCTGGGAACACAAAGTCATCATCGCCATCAACATTGATTGATGTACCGTCGGGTATCGCCAGCCAGCGCGGCTTGGTGGCGCTGTCAGACCAGAACGGCGCGCCCGGTGCATAGGGGATCAGGCCGCCGGCCGGCTGGGTCGGATCGGCCATATCCACACAGCCGGTCTCGCTGAGCAAATCCGGAATGGTGTTGGTGCCGCTGCTGTTGTCTGCCACCAGTTGCCACAGCGAACCGCTCAGGTTGGTGAGGAACAGTTCGCCATCCAGCGATTCGGCAAACGACGAAATAAACAGCCCGGTGCTGGGAATCAGATCGACGATCGAGACATTGCCGTTGCCGTCATCTTCCAGCGTCCAGATGTTGGTGCTGTAGGCATCACCGAACACGTACCTGCCGACCAGATCAGGCAGGTCCGCACCGCGATACACGTAGCCGCCGATCACCGTGCGGCCCAGGTCGCCGGCGTCACTGCCGGAGTTGTAATCCACAATCGGGTCAATCATGCCGGCATCGTCGCAGCTCGGCAGAATGCCGTTATTGTCATTCGGATCCAGACACGCAAAGCCTTCCTTGACCACCCAGCCGTAGTTGCCGCCGCGCTCGATCAGGCTGACTTCTTCGCGCAGCAGGTTACCCACGTCGCCGGCCCACAGGTCGCCGGTGTCGCGGTCGAAGCTCCAGCGGAATGGGTTGCGCAAACCCCAGGCAAAGATTTCCGGGCAGGGCAGGCTGCCGCTGCCGAGCGCACACTGCGGATTGGCCTGGAACGGGTTGCCGGCAGGGCCGGACGGAATGGCGTAGCCGGTGCCGCCGCCGGACACATCAATGCGGATAAAAGTGCCGAGCAGATTGGTTGTGTCCTGCCCGTTGTCGTAAGGGTCACCGATGCCGCCGCCATCACCCATGCCGAGGTACAGGTAACCATCCGGGCCGAAGGCAATGCCGCCGCCGTTGTGGTTAGCTTCAGGATGATTGATAACCAGGATTTCCTGTTCCGACGCCGGGTTCAGGGTCAGGCCGTCATCGGCACTGCTGAAGCGCGACACAACCGACTGCAGTACCACGCCCGGCGTGCCGGTGACGTTGCGGGTGTAGGACACGTACGCCTGGCGCGAGGTTGCCCAGTCGGGCGCAAAGGCAAAGCCCAGCAGGCCGCCCTCATCAGGCGGATTGGCTATCGACAGATTGAGGACTGTGCTGGTGGCACTGACGCCCGGGTTGTTGTCGAAGGCAAGAATCAGACCGTCGCGCTGGGCGACGAACCAGCGGCC
>JAUIEY010000028.1 GCA_030429685.1 Gammaproteobacteria bacterium | reverse complement strand
CGATGGCTGCCGTGACCGGCGTCAGACGGATCCGGAACAACTCTGCGGTCTGCTGCGCCGGGATGCTGCTGCCGGAATATTCGATGACCTGACGCCGCTGTTGTTGTGCGGATTCGACCATCTGGTGCCGGTACAGCAGGCATTTCTGGACGCGCTGCGCCAACGCGGCGTAACGGTAACCGCCAGCGATGATGCTGCTGCGCGGCCGGCCACAGCGGTCTCCATGCGCCATTGCCCGGATGCCAATGCAGAGTTGCGTGCTGCGGCCGACTGGGCGCGGCAGATTCTGGAGGCGGAACCCGCCGCGCGGATCGGCGTGGTGGTTCCTGATTTGTCCACGCGGGCTGCCGAGGTCCGGCGTGTTTTTCTCGACGCGCTGGCACCGGACTGGCGCCTGCGGGACACGTCGACCGGCGTGGCACTGAACGTGTCCTACGGCGAGCCGCTGGCCGGCGTGGCGGTGATTGCGGCGGCCCTGAATGCGTTGCGTGTTGCTGGTGGCCGCGCGGAATTTAACGAGTTCAGCGCGCTATTGCGCTCCCGCTGGTTTGCCGGCGGCACCGGCAATGCCTGCCGGCGCGCGGAACTGGAACTGCGTCTGCGCGATCGCCTGCGGATTGACTTCAGTCTTACTGACGCGCTTGCCGAGTGCCGTGATGAACCGGAGTTTGCCGCCCTGGTGAACCAACTGCTGGAGCACAGCCGGCAGCGGCAGCCGCGCAGCATGGCGCAGTGGGCAGCCGCTTTTGCCGCCCTGTTGCAGGCCATTGGCTGGCCCGGCGGCGACAGTCTGGACAGCCGTTCCTGGCAGGCGCTGCAGTCCTGGCATGAGGTGCTGCGTGAGCTGGCCGCCGGCGGCATGGTGCTGGACAGCGTATCGCGTGGTGAGGCGCTGGCAGCGCTGGCAACGCTGTCGCAGCAACGCCTGTTTCAGCCCGAAGGCCGGCCGGACGGCGTGCAGGTTATGGGTTTACTGGAAGCAGCCGGTCACCGCTTCAAATATCTGTGGGTATGCGGTATGGCGCGGGAATTATGGCCGGCACCGGCGCGACCCGATGCGTTCGTGCCGCTGGACTTGCAGCGCCGCCTCGGCATGCCGGATGCGACACCGGCGCAAGCCATTGCCCGGGCCGGCCAGCAGGCAGAGCGCCTGCGTCACAGTACAGAGCAACTTGTGGTCAGCATGCCGCTGCAGGCGGATGGTGAGCCGTTATCAGCCAGCCCGTTTTTTGCGGCGACAGCGGCGCCACAGACCGTGGCTGGCGCGGCAAACTGGAACGAGATCATGCAGGCAGGGGGCGTGACAGAGCTTCTGCAGACGGATCCGCCACCGCCGTGGCCTGCAGGTGGCAAGGTCGCCGGCGGCGTGTCGGTGCTCAATCTGCAGGCAGTAAGCCCGCTGAATGCTTTTATCGAAAGACGCCTCGGCGCGGTCGAGATGCCGGTGCCGGTTACCGGCATTGATGCCCGGCAACGCGGCAACCTGACGCACCAGGCGCTGGAGGCGTTGTATTCCGCGGCACCCGGTCGGGCACAGCTCGCGGCTATGGATGTAGCACAGCGCGAAGCCCTGGTGCGCGAATCACTGCGCCGGCAAATAGCGCGGCTGCCCGGCGCGGATGAAGCTTTTATGCAGGCGCTGGGGGCAGCGGAACTGGAGTTGCAGGTGCAGCGTGTGCTGGCATTCGTTGCGCTTGACCTGACGCGGGCAGACTTCGACGTTGTCGAGTGCGAAGGTGCGCATAGTGTCAGTATCGGGCCGCTGCTGCTGGATCTGAAGCTCGACCGGCTCGATCGGCTTGCCGACGATGCGCTACTGGTAATTGACTATAAGACCGGCCGGGTCAACCGGCAGAACTGGAATCCGGACAAACCGCGTGATCTGCAGCTTCCGCTGTATGTCAGTTGCGTTGTGCCGGATGCTGCCGGCGTTGCCTTTGCCCAGGTATCGGCACGCGGCATTGCCTACGATGGAGTTGGTGCAGCGGATATCGATGTACCGGGGATGCGCTCGCCGGGCAGTAAACCCCGCACCGAGGTAAAGTTTTTTTATCCGCGCAGCAAAGAGGTAATAGTTTCATGGGAAGCGTTGCGTAAGGTCTGGGCGGAGCTGCTGGCAGAACTTGCCGCGCAGTTTGCCGACGGTGACTTTCGTTTCGATCCGCTGAATCCGGATTCGGCGCGCGGCCAGTTTGCGGTACTGAGCCGCATTTACGATGGCGGTCCGGTTTTGACCGAGGATGACGCATGAGCGTCACAGTTGCCGATGCCGCGCAACGGGAAATGGCCAGAGATCCGGGCCGTTCGGTAATTGTTCAGGCGCCCGCCGGTTCCGGCAAGACTGAACTGCTGATGCAGCGTTATCTTGCTTTGCTCGCGTGCGTAGACGAACCGGAGCAAATTCTCGCTGTGACATTTACCCGTAAGGCAGCTGCGGAAATGCGCTCACGCATTATTGGCGCACTGCAGCCCGCTGAACCGGACGAGCGTTTGCCCGAAACCGCAGCGCTTGCTGCACAAGTCCTGCAGCGCGACCGCGAGCGCGGCTGGTCGCTGTTGGCCTATCCGGCGCGATTGCGCATTCGCACCTTCGACTCGGTGAACAGCTGGATCAGCGATTGCGCGCCATTGAGCGGCGACGCCGGTAGCGGCACGGTAACTGAACAGACTGCAAACCTTTATCAGACCGCCGCGCGCCGCGCACTGGAGCTACTGCCAGACGAGCATGAATTTGGTGATGCGCTGCGTTTGGTGATGCGTCGTCTGGACAACCAAACGGAGCGCTTTATCGGCTTGATGGCGCAGATGTTGCCCAAACGTGATCAGTGGCTGCCCTTGCTTGGCAGCGGGCTGGCGGATACGGCAGCCAGAAGTGCTCTGGAACAGAGTCTGGCGCTGCTGATAGAACGCGAATTGCAGGTCGCGGCAGCGTTGCTGCCGTCGGCCGCAGCGGCGGAGCTGCAGGAATTGCTGGCCTATGCCGCCGCGCATGCCGGGGCTGCGGATGCAGACCTTGCAGCGTGGCGCGAGCAAAGCGGTTTTCCGGATGCCGGTGCAGAGAGCTTGTCACTGTGGCGTTCGCTCGCTGCATTTTGTCTGAAAAACGGCGCGGCGGAATTCCGCAAGAAAGTAGATAAACGCAACGGTTTTCCCACCCAGGCTGACGGTGGCGATCCGGCGATGAAAGCGCGCGCGCTGACGCTGCTGGAGGAGCTGGCAGAGTTGCCGGCGTTGGCAGACGCCCTGCATGTCGTGCGCGGTTTGCCGGATGCCGCATACAGTGATGCGCAATGGCAGGCGCTGGCAGCGCTGATTCGGGTATTGCCGCTGGTGGCGGCCGAGTTGAGCATGGTGTTCCGCGAACGCGGTGAAACCGACTATTTGCAGATTGCTGCAGACGCCTTGCTGGCACTGGCTGACGACAACGCTCCCACTCCCCTGGCGCTGCGGCTCGACTATCGAATACAGCATATTTTAATCGACGAGTTTCAGGATACCTCGCGGGCGCAATATCGGCTGCTGCGGTTACTCACCGAAGGCTGGACGGGTGATGACGGCCGCAGCCTGATGATAGTCGGTGATCCGATGCAATCCATATACCGCTTTCGCCAGGCTGAAGTATCGCTATATATGGAGCTGTGGGAGCAGGGCATCGGCAATCTGCAATTGCAGCAGCTGACCCTGAGCAGCAATTTCCGCTCGCGTCCCGCCATTGTGGACTGGGTGAATAATGTATTTGCGGCTTTGTTGCCCGCGGTCAGTGATCCGGCCACCGGGGCGGTGCAGTTTGCCAAAGGCACGGCGGCTTGCGAGCCACTTGTTGACAGCGGTGTCACTCTGCATGCCTTTGCAGAGCCAGCGCGCCTCGATGAGGCTGAACGCATCGGTGCACTGGTACAACACGCGGTGCAATCGTCGGCCACTGATACAGTAGGCATACTGGTCCGCACCCGGCATCAGGCCCGCCTGATAGCGCCAGTGCTGCGCCGACTCGGTATTCCCTTTGCCGGGGCAGGTCTGGAACAGCCCGGCGAAACGGCCGTCGAGCAGGATCTGCTGGCATTGACGCGGGCGCTAAGTCATCCCGCGGATCGCACCGCCTGGCTGGCGCTGTTGCGGGCACCCTGGTGCGGACTGACCCTCGCCGATCTGGATAGCCTGTGCAGTTCGCAACCGCACACGAATCTGCTTGAAGTTCTGCGTGCAGCGGTAGCCAAGGGCAGTGCCGTATCGACTGACGGCGCTCGGCGGCTCGCGCAGTTCATGGAAAAGCTTGAGGATATTCTCGCGCGTAACGGCAAAACATCGCTGCGCGATTGGGTCGAGGGTGCCTGGCAACAACTCGGCGGCCCCGCGGCATTGAGCGAACCACGTCAATTGCGCCTGGCGCAGCAATTTTTTGCCACTCTGGACGAATACGATGACGGTTGCGATATCGCCGAGGCGTTTTTGCTGCATGAACGGCTGGCGTCGCGCGAAGATGATGTCGATCAGGCAGCGCGGGTGCACCTGCTGACCATATTCAAAGCCAAGGGGCTGGAATACGACGTGGTCATTTTGCCGGCGCTGGACGGCATCACCCGTCAGGATGACAAACAGGCCGTGGCATGGCATGAGTTCAACGGACCGGACAATAACGCGCACTACCTCATGGCGCCGGTGGAAGCAGTTGGCGACAACAGCGACCCGCTGCAGGATCTTATCCGGCGTTTTGATCGCCAGCAGGCAGCCAATGAACGCGACCGCCTGCTGTATGTCGCAACCACGCGCGCTAAAAAACAGCTGCACCTGTGTTTTGAAGTCAAACGCGATGCGGATGCCGAGCCCGCAGCGCCCCGCAAGGGGTCACTGCTGGAAAGGCTGTGGCCGGCGCTAGGTCAGGATGACGTGCAGTTGCCCGGTCAATCCGGCACACCGGAACAACGCGACGATTGGGTGCAGCCGCTGATACGCCGGCTTGTCGATGTGCCGTTGCCACCGCATTCGTTGCCGGTGCCGCGGCAGTTTACGCCAGCAACCGAACAGCACGAAGTCACCTATGAGTGGGCCGGGTCGGATGCGATGCATATTGGATCAGTGGTGCATCGCTGCCTGCAATTTATCTGCGAACGACAGCAGCCGGACTGGTTCGATCGTGCTGCAGTCGAGCACATGCTGGCGGAAGCCGGCGTGGTTGAAACCGCGTGCGATGCGGCTGCGGTAAAGGTGGAGAGAGCCCTGCAGGTAACCCTGGCGCATGACAAAGGCCGCTGGCTGCTCGGTGCCAGGCAGGCGGGTCGATGCGAATTCCCGGTTACGGTATGTGCCGACGGCGCGACCCGGCGGCTTATCATAGACCGCACCTTTGTGGATGACGCTGGTGTGCGCTGGGTAGTGGACTACAAAACCAGTACCCACGAAGGTGGCGATCTGGAAGGGTTTGTAGCCAATGAACTGGAACGCTATGCCGAACAACTTGCCGGCTATTGTGCGGCCATGCAGGCACTTGAGCCCGAGCGCGAGGTGCGCGCCGCTTTGTATTTTCCGTTGCTGGGAATATTTGCCGAGCAGAGTTAATCCGCTTTGCGTTGTCTAGAGCGAACCTGCCAGTTGGAATACATGGGTCCCGTCAGCCTCCGGCGCACCGAGGAACTGCAGGTTCCGGCGTAACGATTCCGGCGCCTCCTGGCGGGCACGCAGCCGGGTTTTTAAGTCGTAATTGTGCGGTGGCGTAAGTTTTAGCGTGCCATTCAGTTGTAACGGGCCACCGGTGTCCTGCAATTGCCCGGTAACGGTGTCTCGATCGGTTTCCGTGTTGGTATTGAACTGAAAACCGATGTCGCCGATAAACTGAGCCGCGCCGCTGCCCATCAGCGGACTGGACAGACTGCGCAATTCACCACGTCCAACCAATCGCTGCGGCCAGTTCTCGCGAATGACGACTTCTGACAAATCCACAGTGGCAATGCCGCCGATATTCGGTATGCCGAAAACGCTGTTGAGCGGTGCGATATCAAAACTGCCGCGTACCTCGGTCAGGCTGATGGTTCCGGACAGGCGAATCCCACCATTGGCTTCAATAAATCCGCCGCCCCAGCGGCTGCGAAAACGGCCGCCCAACTGACCGGTAAGCAACCGCCACGGCGCCACTTGCCACTCGGTGTTGCGCAATTGCAGACCGGCGACACTGATCAGGCGCGCTTCGCCACCCCAGATGGTGCCACTGATACCGAAGCCATTGACATTAGCCGGCGCAAACCAGGCAAATGCGGTACTGGCAGGAAAACGCAGCACCAGGAACAGGATCAGGCAGCTCAGGCCAATGAGCAGCAATCGCTTGCTAGAGGGCATCTGTCAGACTCCGGCGCGGCGAATTACCAGGCTGGCGTTTACCCGGCCGGCATCGGCGCGATCAAAACTCGCATTACTTACCGTCATGGCATAGCGGTCATTGAGTTCACCCAGCCAGTCCACCAGGGCGTCAAACGGCGCGCCCTCAAACCGCAGTCGCACACTGCCGGCATCTTCAGGCTGGTTGCGTTTGAGGTAATCCGCGAGCTGCTTGGCCCGGGTAGTGCGATCAATAATCACCACCAGCGAGTCGTCACTGCCGCCGGCAGTCGCTGCGTCTGCAGAGCCGGGCTGTATCTGTGCGGCCAGTTCATGCAGGGTAGTGAGCTGGGCGCGTTTATCGCGCACACGCTCTTCGAGCCCGGCAGATTGTTTGATCAGCGGCTGAACCGCCAGCACCCAGAAAAGTGCAGCAACCACGACTGCGGCACACACAATCACCATGATGCGTTCGCGCGGCGACATGCTTTCCAGCCATTCCTGAATCATGCGCCTTCTCCGCCAGCTGTCGCTATGCGCAACCGCCCTTTAATGATTGAACCGTCCGGGTTGGCTGACTGGATATCGGCGTCATACTTGCCTGCTGCGGCAATACCCTGACGCAGCAGATCCAGCCGTTCGACACTCGGCGCAATTAATTGCAGGTCAAGTTTGCCGTCGCGGAAACTCAGTGCCTCCATTTTTATGTCAGGCGTGGCGGCGAATGCTCCTGCCAGCACTTCAATGGCTTCGGCAAAGCCTGGCGCCGTCGGGTCTGCCGCCGTCACCGTGTTGCCCAGCCGGGAGCGCAGTGCCGACCATGGGTCGCCGGTTGCACCGGCGTTGGGAAAAGTACTGGCAAACAGTTCGCTCGCGGCCTGATCAAGCGCCTGTTCCTCGCCGCGCAGCTGCCATAGCCCGATACCGGCCTGCAGCAACGCCATCACCAGCAGTCCGCCAAGCAGCATGCCGGGCAGTTGCCATTGCCGCCATTGCACTGGCAGCTCTCGTTTGGGTGCAAATACGCCCTGCAGCAGATTGACGCCACCCGCGGTGGCAATCTGGCTGGCCAGCCGGGGCAGGGCGCCGTCAGGCAGAATTTTTACGTCCAGGCTGGCCACGCGCAGCCGCAACATATCCCAGAGCACCGCAAAGCGCTCGTAATCATCTTCGCCGCTATAAATCAGCAGATTGATAGGGACATTGTCTGCATCCGGATCAACGGCGGTATCCGCCGCATCCTGGTCAGCAGCTGCGGCAACAGGCGCATCCGCAATCGCCGCTTTGGAATCCAGCATCAGTTCAATAATGGCCTGCAGCGAATCCGGATCGGCTACGGTAGTGCTGCCGTCAATATCGCGAATGATTATGCGTCCGCCATCCACCAGCACGATGACGGTTGCAGGGACCGCGCTCAGGCCGTCGCTCTCGGCAAATATTGCATCGGGTTTGATACCGGCATCGAGCAGTTGCTGCAGCCAGTTTTGCACGCAGTTTTCGGCAACCACGGCAACCGGTATCCGGCCCGCGTCGTCGCGGCCGCCGAACGCAAAATGCTGCCCTTCAACGTCTGCCGCCAGTTGTTCCTCCAGCGCGAATGGCAGTGCCTGACGGATACGCGCCTTGTTACGCAGGGGGATGCTGGCTCCGGTTCGCAGCACGCGGCTGGCAGGCACCAGCCCGATCACCCGCCGGCCGGCACTGAGTTCAGCAAATTGCTCCAGCGTATCCTCCGTGGCCGGCCCGAGCGGTGCGCCGGCATTGTCCACCAGGATGCACTCGGCTGCCGCTGCGGCATCATCCGGCAGTCTGATAACAAGTGTTTCAGGCATCAGTTTTCCAACCCATAAGCGCGCACACGGGCAACCACCTGAGTCAGACTGGCAGCCCTGTCGAGCAGACTGTACATAGTCAGTGTCGAACTGCCAACGTCAACGATCACACTCAGGCCAAAACAGCCGGTTTTCACGTCAATATAGTCGAGTGCCTGCGTGTCTGCGTCCGGCGGCAGCGCGACCTGACCAATGTTCTCCCACGGCGCCTGATCGCGCTGTTGGGCAAGCGACTCGGCGGTTGACAGGGGCAGGCCGGTCACTGCAGCGATAACCTGCGGCGTCGCAAAATTCAGGTTAATGCGACTCGGCTGCGCGGATCCGCACCAACCGGGCGGAATAGCCGTAACGTGAGGCAGTAATGCCGCATAGATGTCTCTGTCCAGGCCGCCGATAAACCGCAGTTCGCTGATATCGGTGAGATAATTGTTGGCAGGCCGGTACGGCGGTTCCAGGCCGGTGTAGGCACCGTCTTCTGCACCGGCACCCTGTGGCACAGTATCATTGTCGATCCAGTCAGCGACCAGATCGGCTAGCCCGCGGTCTATCCGCAGCGATTCCAGCAGGTCACCGAACTGGTCTTTTACCTGTGCATTGATGGCACCGCCGCTGACCAGGTTATTGACATTGAACCGGCCCTGCAGGTCAAGCAGCCGACCCTGAATGATGCCCAACTCGATGTCACCGATGTTGGCTTCGTAGACAATCGGCGTTTCGATGTCCTGCGCAAAGTTGCCAAAATCAGGTCCCTGATCCAGCAGAATGGATATGGCTGCGGCTTCGGCACCCAGTGCCAGTTGCCGGGCCTGTTCGAGTTCGAGTACGGACTGCGTGCGGCGCGCGCCTATGCGGCTGTCCCAGACCATTTTGGCAGCCAGTGCGGTGGCGATGGCCACCATCAGAATGGCAGTGACCAGCGCGACGCCGCGCTGACGCCTGGCAAGCGAGAATGTCTGCCGGTTCACCCGGGTATCTCCACGATGCGTGCAACGTCGCCGAAATCTGCGGTGGTGAGCCGATAACGGACCGCCCTGGGCATGCTGGTATAGCCTGCTGAATTTGCTTCGGGCCAGTCCTGAACCCAGTTTCCGGCTGCATCCAGAAATTCAATTTCAAATTCGCGCAGATCTTCCAGCAATACTCGTTCGCGCGGCTCAGCGCCCAGCACCCGGTCCAGTACCTGCCAGGTATCGCGGTAAAGAATCTGCTCATCTTCGTTGTAGCGATATTGCACGCGCTGCAGGTGACCGCGGTTATTGCCCGCTGGGTTGCGCCAGCCGGATCGGGTCAAAGTGATGCTGAGGTCGGCGCCGCGGCCGCTGACCAGCGCCGGTACCTGGCCGCGGCCCAGCTCGTCGCGTACCGAGCGCGGATAGGCCTGGCTGAAGTCATTGTGCAAAAAGCGCACAGTGCGCTGCAGGTTTTCCAGTCTGCCGGCGCGTTCGTTAATGATCGTGCGCTCGTCCATTACCCACTGGGTGCCGGTATACATGGCCGCGGCGAGCACCACGAACAGGGCCATGGCGACGAGCAGTTCGATAAGCGTAAAACCGCGTTGAGGGTTTTGGCGGGCAGCGACGGTCATTGTGTCACCCCGGTGCCCGGGTCATTGCCCGCGACGTCCTCGTCGACGATGCCCGGGTCAATTCCGCCGAAATTGCCTTGCTGCCCGCCAGCCGTGGCGTTTGACGCGTTGCCGCTGCTTCCGCCCGGCAGACTGCCACCGCCGCCGGCCGAGGTTTGCAGCAGGCCACCTGAACCGCCTGGCGGCCGCCCGGTTGAACCAGATGGCCCGCCGGGAGTGATCTGCAGGACAGCCAGGCTTTCGGCAAGAACCAGATCCGGCTGTTCAACGGGACTGACGCGCACGATGGCCTGACGGATATAGTTGCTGTCGACATCGTTGAACTCGATCACGTAGCGCCATTCGCGCCCGGCCATTTCGGTTTCGCCGCTAATCCGGTCGCCCTGCGGCAACCGATCGGCGAGGCGCAGCTCGGTCAGCTGGTCAATCGCTACCCAGCTGGCGAATGTCCGGTCCTGCTGCACCGTGGTGGAAAGTACAATCTGCTGCGCACTGCCGTACATGGCCAGAAAAGCCACCACGACCACCGCCAGCGCAACCAGCACTTCTATCAGGGTAAAGCCCGCAGACCCTGTTGCCCGGTTAGTAGGCATCGGCGTCGCTCTCATGCGCAAGCGTCAGCGTACCGTCAGTCTGCACCCGCAGCAGAAAGCCGTCGTTGTCAAAAACCGGCCGTAGCCGCGCGGTGAAGGGCGGTTCCACATCGCCGCTGGACAACAGGAACACATGCGGCTCGTATTCCGCTTCACTGTCGCGTTCATAGAGCAGAGTGATTTCTTCGCCGTCCAGATCCAGTTCCAGGACCAGATCCTCGCCCAGGTCGCGCGGCCGGAACATTGCATCATCCTGCAGCAGTGCCCACTGGTGGTAGCGCAGGCCATCTTCATCGGTCAGGGTTTCGCGCAGGGCGAATTCGTAGCCATGCTGATAAAAGGTCAGGCCTATTTCGCGGCTTTGAATACTGGCTTCTTCCCTGGCCAGTGTGATCAGGCTCTGCAGGCGGCGCATGTCTTCTGCACCAGGTTGTTCGCTAAAGCTGCCAACAGACAGCGTGAAGATAGATACCAGTACGCCGATCACCACAATGACCACCAGCATTTCCACCAGCGTAAAGCCGGCGGCAGGGCGGTGGCGTCGGGTGCAGAATTGCGCGCCGCAACCGGCGCCTGGCTCAGTTGTCCTGGCCGTTGCGGATATCGGCGTCAATCCCTTCGCCGCCTTCCTGGCCATCGCGTCCCAGTGAGTACAGGTCATAATCGCCATTCAGCCCCGGCGAACGATACTGGAACGGATTATTCCACGAATCTTTGGGGATGCTGTCGATGTAGCCGCGCGGCCGACCGGGCGGATTGATCAGGGCTTCCAGGCCCTGATCAGTGGTCGGGTAGCGCGAGTGATTCATGCGGTAGGTGTCCAGGGCAACTTCCAGGTTGCGGATCTGGACGCGGGTGGCGGTAACCTCGGCGTCATCAAGCACGCCGAAAATATTCGGGGCAATCAGGCTGACCAGAATCCCGAGGATAATGACCACGACCATGATTTCGATCAGCGTAAAGCCGCGTTGCAAGGCCGCCCGGGCTGAAAAATGCATCATCTGTTTAGGTGTCTCCATACAGCTGGAAATATAAGCGAAACCTGACCAAAAGCAAGCAAATTACTGATTAAAAAAAGGAAATATTTGTGTAACCTGCGGTTGGCCGCATTGCAGCCGCCACCGGGTATAATCGCCGCCGGCCGGCGCAGCAGTGAGCGTGTCGCCGGCATTTTACGGGACAATTATTTCGCGCATAAGTGCCATCCGAGGGGGTAGATCTGAGCATGACTGGTGTGACCGAGCGATTTTCCCTGCAGGGCCAGATTGCCCTGGTTACCGGTGCGACGCGTGGTATCGGCAAAGCCATTGCCGACGATCTGGCAGCGGCCGGTGCGACGGTGATCGGCACCGCTACCAGCGAGGCAGGTGCCCGCGCCATCAGCGAGCGCTTTGCTGCCGCCGGTGTAAGCGGCCGCGGCGTGGTACTGGATGTAAGCCAGCGTGACGCTGCCGCAACCGTGGTCAAGGATATCGCCGCCAACGAAGGTGCGGTCACGGTGTTGGTCAACAACGCCGGTATTACGCGTGACAACCTCCTCATGCGTATGAAAGATGACGAATGGGATGACGTCATGAATACCAATCTGGCAGGTGTATTCAGCCTGTCCAAGGCCTGTATGCGCGGCATGATGAAATTGCAGCACGGCCGCATAATAAATATCGCCTCAGTGGTGGGTCTAATGGGTAATGCAGGGCAGGCTAATTATGCTGCCGCAAAGGCCGGCATCATCGGCTTTAGCAAGTCGCTGGCGCGCGAACTGGGGTCACGCAACATCACGGTAAATGTCATCGCCCCGGGATTTATTCAGACGGATATGACGGATGCACTGGGTGAAGACGCGCGCGAAGCGCTGCGCAGCCAGATACCGCTGGGGCGCCTCGGTGAGGCTGCGGATATTTCCAGTGCGGTGCTGTTTCTGGCTTCGGAGGCAGGCAGCTATATCAGTGGCGCGACATTACACGTAAATGGCGGTATGTACATGACTTAATGCGTATCTTAGAATACGCAGCCATTGTGGTGGTGGGGCTTTCCGGCCCTCTGTGATCCTGTATATCAGGGAATTTCAACGGAACTTTAAGAACTATGAGCAACATTGAAGAGCAAGTTAAAAACATCGTCGCGGAGCAGCTCGGTGTGAAAGGGGAAGAGGTCAAAAATGAGTCTTCGTTTGTGGATGACCTTGGTGCGGACTCGCTCGACACGGTTGAACTGGTGATGGCGCTGGAAGAGGAATTTGAAACCGAGATTCCGGATGAAGAAGCCGAGAAAATCACCACGGTGCAGCAGGCCATCGACTACATCAACGCCCATTCCGATAGCTAACCGGCGCGCTCCGGTCAGCTTTCCAATCCAAGCGGCACATACATGAGCAGGCGGCGAGTCGTCGTAACAGGCATGGGCACTATTGCGCCCACGGGCAACGATACGCCTACGGCCTGGAATAATGTGCTGAACGGAGTAAGCGGCATCGGCCCGATTGAGGAATTCGATGTCGCGGCGTTCAGCACGCGCTTTGGCGGCTGCATCAAGGGGTTTGATGTCGAGACCATCATGCCTGCCAAAGAAGCCCGCAAAATGGATACCTTCATGCACTACGGCATCGCCGCAGCGAAGGAGGCCATTACCGATTCCGGTCTGGAAGTTACCGATGCCAACCGCAACCGTATTGGTGTGGCCATGGGTTCCGGTATCGGCGGCATCGGCACCATCGAAGCCAATCACAACAAATATATCGAAGCCGACCGCAACCCCAAGCGGATTTCGCCGTTTTTTGTGCCCGGCAGCATTATCAACATGATCTCCGGCCATGTATCTATCGAGTATGGTCTGGCGGGGCCGAATATCGCACTGGTTACGGCCTGCACGACATCTACGCACTGCATCGGGATCGCCGGGCGCACCATCGCCTACGGTGATGCCGATGTCATGCTTGCCGGTGGCGCCGAGTACGCCACGACCGTGCTTGGTCTGGGGGGGTTCTGTTCGGCCCGGGCGTTGTCTACCCGCAACGATGATCCGCAGGCTGCCAGCCGGCCGTGGGATCAGGATCGCGACGGGTTCGTGCTCAGTAACGGCGGTGCCTGCCTGGTGCTGGAAGAACTCGAGCATGCCAGGGCACGGGGCGCGAAAATCTATGCCGAGTTGTCCGGTTTCGGCATGAGCGGCGATGCGCATCACATCACCGCGCCGCCGGAAGACGGCAACGGGGCAGCCCGCTGCATGAGCGCAGCGCTCAGTGATGCCGGCCTGAATCCGGAAGATATTGATTACATCAACGCCCACGGCACCTCCACGCCGCTGGGTGACAAGGCCGAAACCGCCGCGGTCAAAGCCGTTTTCGGTGAACATGCGGCCAGTCTGGCTGTCAGTTCTACCAAATCGACCACCGGCCACCTGCTTGGTGCCGCCGGCGCGGTGGAAGCAGTGTTTGCTGCCATGGCGATTCATGATCAGGCGGTGCCGCCGACGATTAATCTGGAAAACCCGGGTGAGGGCTGCGATCTGGACTACGTTCCCGGCAGCGCACGGCAGATGGAAGTCAACGCGGTGATCAGCAATTCATTCGGCTTCGGCGGTACCAACGGCAGCCTGTTGTTTACCCGTCACTCCTGACATCAGGGTGCGACCATGAACTCCCCGGCGGGCAGTTCGTATTCCTATACACCGATTGATCTGGCAGGTTCAGCGCCCGATCTTCTGGCGCTCGCGCAACGCCATCCGCAGCGTTACCCCTTTCTGCTGGAGAGTGTCGCCGCCGGTCCCCAACTGGCGCGGTACGACGTGCTGTTCGCCTTTCCCGGCACCACGCTGGAGCTTGGGGCCAACGGAACCCTGCACGGGCCGTATGCGCAGCAGGGCGGGTTTTTATCCGCGCTGGATGCCTGGTGGGCAGACGAACGGACCGGCCGCGGTGGCGCGGAGGTGCCATTCACCGGCGGCTGGTTCGTGTTTCTCGGCTATGCGCTGGCGGGCGAAATTGAGCCCACCCTGACTATTGCGGCCGCGCCGGCAATGCCGGTGGCTTTCGCCACCCGCGTGCCGCTGGCGGTCATCCACGACAGTCAGACCGGCACCGTCGGCATTGTTGCCGAACCAGGTCACGCCGCGCGCGTTGCCCAGGTTCGTGAGGATCTGCAGGGCATTGTCGCGCGGCCGCAACCGGCAGTCGCACTACCGGCTTGCAGCGTGCGCGAAGACGATGCGCAGGCATTTGTTGATGCCGTGGCGCTGGCGCAGCGCTACATAGCGGCCGGCGATATTTTTCAGGCCAACCTGTCGCGTCGCTGGCAGGTGGAAATGCAGGCGGCGGTTGAGCCGGCGGAGCTATACCGGCGGCTGCGGCAGACCAATCCGGCGCCATTTGGCGGACTGATTCAACGCGATGATTTTGCGCTGGTGTCGTCGTCACCGGAACGCCTGGTGCGGCGTCGCGGCGAGCGTCTCGACACGCGCCCTATCGCCGGCACGCGACCGCGCGCCGAGGCGCCGGCCGACCTGCTGGCGCACCCCAAGGAGCGCGCTGAGCACGTCATGCTCATTGATCTGGAACGCAATGATCTGGGGCGTGTCTGCACAGGCGGGTCGGTCCGGGTTGATGAGTACATGGTGATTGAGAGCTACACGCACGTGCATCACATTGTTTCCAACGTAACCGGTACCGCCCGGCCCGGGCTCTCGCCGGGGGAGCTGATTCGGGCGGTATTTCCGGGCGGCACCATTACCGGTTGTCCGAAAGTGCGCTGCATGGCAATCATCAATGAGCTGGAACAACGGCCGCGGGGCGCGTATACCGGTTCCATGGGCTACCTCAAC
>JAUIEY010000027.1 GCA_030429685.1 Gammaproteobacteria bacterium | reverse complement strand
CCGGAGCGCTGATGCCGGACGACCGGCGGTTCGGCATTTTGTGGATGGGGCGGGAAGCGCTGGCGGCAGCCTACGATCTGGACGGTGCCTTCAATGACATTACGCTGACGTTGCTGCGCGGTGCGTCACCGGAACCGGTCATAGAGGAACTGGACGAATTGCTGGAACGTTACGGCGGCGTCGGGGCGATAGCGCGCAAGGATCAGATTTCCAACTGGTTCCTGATGAACGAGCTGCAGCAGATCGCCACCATGGCGACGATTATGCCGTCTATCTTTCTTGCAGTGGCCGCCTTTCTTGCCAACATGGTGCTGGCGCGGCTGATATCCACCGAACGCACCGAGATTGGCCTGATGAAGGCGTTCGGCTACAGCAACACTGAGATTGTGCTGCACTACTGCAAGCTGGTTATGGTCATGACAAGTTTCGGTATTGTGCTGGGCTGGGGCGTTGGGGCTGTCTTTGGCCGGGTTACCACTGAGCTGTATGCAGAGCTCTATCGGTTTCCACTGCTGATCTACAAGGTGGGCTTCGGTGTTTTTGTGCTGGGAACTTTGATCAGCCTGGCGGCGGCACTGCTGGGGACCATTTCCGTGGTGCGTCGTGCGGCCCTGTTGCCCCCCGCCGAAGCCATGCGGCCGCCGGAGCCCCCTGTCTACCGGCGTGCGTCCGGCTGGACCGGCAAGTTCACCACCTGGCTTGATCAGCCTACCCGCATAGTCATGCGGCACATCATTCGCAATCCGGTGCGTTCTGCGCTTACCAGTGTGGCCGTTGCGTTGTCGATCGGTGTGCTGATCATGGCAATGCAATGGATGGATTCCATCAACCACCTCGTGCAGGTGTATTTTGTCCAGGGGCAGCGGCAGGACCTGATGGTCGGTCTGGTGGAACCCCAGTCCAGTCAGGCTTTGCTGGAGTTCGAGCATCTGCCCGGTGTGCTGGCAGCGGAGGGCTCGCGGGTATTGAGCGCCGACCTGCGCGCCGGCGAGCGCTGGCATCGCGGCCAGGTTTCCGGCGTGAAGCCGGACGACCGGTTGCAGCTGGTCTACGACGTCAGTGGTGAAATAATCCGGGTCCCGGCTGACGGCTTGGTGGTCTCCACCAAGCTCGCGGAAAAGCTCGCCATAGATGTTGGCGACACGGTGCACGTGGAGGTGCTGGAGGGGCGCCGTCCGACGTTTTCTGTGCCCGTGGTGCGCCTGTTTGAAACCTATATCGGCATGCCGGCCTACATTCATCTGGACCGGCTGAACAGCCTGATGCTGGAGCGGCCGAGTGTGGAGTTTGCCAATCTGCTGATAGACGAAAATCGCGAGGCAGAGCTTTACCGCGAATTGAAAGGCATGCCTGAAGTGTCGGCGGTAATGATCAAGCAGGCTGCTATAGATACTTTTTACGAAACACTCGCCGAGACCATGATGATATTTGTGTCGTTTTTTGCGGCATTCGCTTTTGCACTGGGATTCGGCGTCATCTACAACAGCGCGCGCATTTCACTCTCCGAACGTGGCCGGGATCTGGCGACGTTGCGCGTCCTGGGCATGACCCGGCTGGAGACGGCCTACATTCTGCTGGCCGAGGTCGGGCTGCTGGTGGTGTTCGCACTACCGGCAGGTTGCATCGCCGGCTACATGCTGGCAGCTGTGATGACCTCCGGTTTCGAAACAGAGTTGTTTCGCATTCCGCTGATCATCGAAGCTTCCACTTACGGTATGGCAATATTGCTGGCGCTGGCATCCACCGCCGTATCAGCCGCGTTTGTGCGGCAGCGACTCAACGGACTGGATATGATTGCGGTCCTGAAAACCAGGGAATAATCCGGTATGAAGGCACACGAAAGACGCAATTTGCTATGGGCCATACTCGGCGGTGCCGTGCTGCTCAGCCTGTTTATTGCATTCCGGCCGCAGGCCGTGCCCGTCGATACGATGTTGCTGGAACCCGGCGAACTGGTCGTTACCATCGACGAGGAGGGTGAAACCCGGGTACGCGATGTATTTGTACTGTCTGCGCCGGTGGCCGGACGGATGCTGCGTATTGAGGCGGAAGCCGGCGACAACGTGGTGGCCAATACAAGCGTGCTGGCCGAAATTGAACCGGTTGATCCGACTTTCCTCGATTTTCGCAGTGAGGCGCAGGCGCAGGCAGCAGTCCGGTCGGCGGAGTCGGCCACGGCGCTGGCTCAGGCTGAGGTCGATCAGGCGCTGGCGGAGCTGGAGTTCGCGAGGGCCGAGCTGGATCGTGCGCGCGAGCTGATTGTCGACAACACCATCTCCCGGCGTGAACTGGACGATGCCGAGCGACTGCAGAAAACCACCAAGGCGACTTATGCGACCAAACTTGCGGCCCTGCAGGTAAAAAACTTTGAGCTCGAGCGCGCCAGAGCCGAACTGTTGTCGCCGACGCAGGGGCGTCCTGCGCCAGGGGACTGCGAGTGTGTGCCGATTTCCTCGCCTGTAGACGGCGTGATCCTGCGCGTGTTTCAGGAAAGCGAAGGCGTGGTGCCTGCCGGCGAACCGCTGCTGGAAATCGGCGATTCGCGGGACCTGGAAATCGTTGTTGACCTGTTATCAGCCGATGCGGTGAAAGTCGCTGCCGGTCAGCGCGTCATCATAGACGGCTGGGGCGGTGACGAGCCGCTCGAGGGTCGGGTCAGACGGGTTGAGCCGTTCGGTTTTACCAAGGTGTCAGCGCTCGGTATCGAAGAGCAACGCGTCAATGTCATTGTTGATTTTGTCAGTGAGCCACAACAATGGTCCCGGCTGGGTCATGGTTATCAGGTCGATCTGCGCATTGTGCTCTGGGAAGGCAGCGACCTGGTCAAGGTGCCGCTAACAGCGCTGTTTCGTGACAACGGCAAATGGGCATTGTTTGTCGATAATGACGGTGAGGCCGAACGGCGCTTTGTGGAAGTCGGCAAACGCAGCGGTCTGGAAGCCGAGATCGTAGCCGGTCTGGAATCGGGTGAGCGCATTATCATACACCCCGGTGACCAGGTGGCAGACGGCGTGCGCGTGCAGCCGCGCGACTAGAGTTCAGGTATCCCGGCTCAATCAGGCCAGCAGGATTTCCATAGCAACCCGTTCGCCGGATTCCATGGCGCCTTCCATGCCACGGTTCGCCACCGCCGTGTGTTCGCCGCAAAAATGCAGTCGGCCGTGCGGTTTGGCAAGTTCATGGAAGAAGCCGGAGACCTGACCCGGCGCCCATATTGCCCAGTCGCCGGAGGAAAACTGATCGCGGTACCAGGATTTATAGCCAAGAACCTCCAGCTGCCCCTTGGCGGCCGGACGGATACGTTCCAGATCGGCAATAACGGCATCAATAGCCACTTGCTGGTTTACCTGATCGCACCAGGCGGCCCGTTCGCCGCGCAGCCAGATGCTCAAACTGGTGACATCACGCGGATCGGCGCCCTTGTGCTCCGCGATCACCATCCCGGCGAGGCTGTCGGTAAACATGGTGGGCGACATGCCGTCCTTTTCCCAGAACGGCGACTTCGGCACCACATGCAGCTGATTGATTTTTTGTGAATCCAGCGTACGCACACCCAGCGCCTGTTTACCGCTCAGCAGCGGATCAATTTTTATGCGTCGCAGTACCGTGCACGGCACCGAGCAGATAACGCGGTCGGCGCGGTGCACGGTGCCGTCGGCCAGGTGTACTTCCGCGCCGCTGCTGTTGGTGCGGATGCCGGTCACGGTGCTTTGCAGTTGCACTTCATTCTTCAGTGCATTGGCCATGGCTTCCGGTATGGACTGGTTGCCGTTCGCCGCGGTGTAACCCTTGATGGCGTTGTTTGCAGTCAGCTCGCGTTGCTTGGTGCCGAAAGTGGCAGCGAACATAACCAGCAATGCCGAAATGTCATGTGCCGACATGCCATGCGTCGGGTTGGTGTTATAGGCAAGCTCGATAGCTGCCTCTGATTGACCCATTTTCACCAGCCAGTCATGCAGCGAGATATCGAGGCTGGCGTTTGCCGGACTGACCCATTCGTCACTGTTCTTGAGCGGATTAATCGCGCCCATCAGGACATTGAAATAAGCGTTGGGCGGAATTTTTTTGAACTGGTCAGGAAAAGGGTTCAGCGCACTGGTCGCCCAGTCCTGATTCGAAATGAACTGGTCCTGCAGATAAATCTGCTGGTTCATGAAGTAGGGAATAGTGGGCGTAATGTCTACCAGGCCAACGCCGTACTTATTGGCCGCATCCACCAGCCGCGCGTACCCCGGGGCAAAAGCAGTACCGCCTACCTCGGGGCTGCCGGGAATATTGCGTAATGACTGCACGCGTCCGCCGATGCGATTCCGCCCTTCGAGCACTTTTACGCTGAGCCCGGCACCTTCAAGCAGCAGTGCCGCATTCAGACCGGAGAGGCCGGCGCCGATGACAATCGCATCGGTTTTATTCAGTGCCCGCACCGGACCGGATGCCGCCATAAGCGGCGCCGCACCCATGGCTTTGAGTACAGTGCGGCGGGTTACGGCAGTCGGGCCGTGACGCGAATCATTCATGCGGTATCTCCGTTCCTGTCTGGGCCGGGCAAGCCCCGAATGCCGCTAGTTATGCCCCAGTGGCAGCGGTCAGTCAAACCATTGCGCCGGACTCAGGTTGACGCGGTGTGTGCCCTGGTGGTTACCTGCCGATCGCATAATACGCCGCAATTCGATCAACAAGTTGTTTGAACTTGCGCTTGTTGAAGCCGCGAATATTTTGCCAGGGTGTCAGGTCGAGCCGCGACGAGACCATGAAACTCTCGGTGCCGCTATCCATTTCAGCCTTGACCGCTGCCATGATGCCTTCCCAGAATTCGCGCCGTTCGCGGATAGTGGCTATCGGGCCCGTGGCAGCAGCAGCCGCAAACTGCCCCTTGCCCTGTGGCAGAGGCACGAGATGAGCGCCGATCACGGCAGTCAGTTCATCGGCGGCGGCAAGGTTTTCTACCTGGCGCAGATATTCCACCGCATTGTGAAAATGAAAATCAGCAACCTGCGGGTCCCATGGCAGATAACCGCCGCCCGCAGGGCGCGGCGTGACCAGGTCAACGGTGTAAATCATCTTATGCGGACGCGGGATCATGACAATCAGGCAGGTACCATGACTCGGTCCAAAGTAATACAAATCCAGCGACTTGCCGCCCAGGGCGACACTGTAATTCCGGGCGAAGGTTATATCGGGCAGCACGATATCGGGATCAGGCGATTCCTGCATGTTTGTTACACAGCGCTCCTGCGCAACAAACTCGGCGCCCTCATCCTTAAAGATTTGTCCGCCGCGAGCGTGATCCCAGTGAGCATGTGAATAGACGACATACCGCACCGGCTGGTCTGTAACACTTGCGATGGCCTGACGATAGGCGGTTGCGGCTTGCGGGGAGATCGGATCGGTGACAATGACGCCTTCACTGGTGACCATGAACAGGCTGCGGTATGCGCCCCAGCGAAAACTGTACAGGTCATCTGCAAGTGTTACGGTTTCACTGACCGGAATTCCCGGTGGTACAAACTGTCCGGCTGCCGGCAGTGCAGTTGCCGCGAGGGCGAAGGCAGCAACAGCGTTAACCAGCGGAAGCGCGCGCATGAGGTCTCCCGAATTACTGTACCGGCGGCGGTGCCAGCAATCTTACGGATACGGCCCAGATCAGCATCAGGGCATTGAGTATACCCATAAAAACAAACGGCCCCTGATAGCTCCAGTTGTCAAACAGGTAGCCGGCCGCCTGATTCGTCAAAATGATCCCGAGCGCCCCGAATGTGGCGGCCACACCGATTATGGAACCGCGAAACCGTGCGGGAGCTTCCTGACCTATGAGTGTCGGCACCGAGACGATTACCACCGCTTCGCCCATCCCGGCGAGTACCACGACCAGATAAATCAGTGGCGACTCGAACGGATTGGGTGAGAACCCGAGCGCAAAGTAGCCAATGGAGGCAATGGTCATTGACAGGCACAGGGTAGTGACGCGGTCGAAGCGGTCTGCCACCGAGGCAATCACCGGCATGCTGCAAAGCATGGCGACCTGGGTCAGGCCAAACAGGCGCCCGGCGGTTGCGGATGCGTCCACGGAGGCAATGCCCGAGTCGGCGCCGACTTTTTGTACCCACAATGAAAAGAATGCTGCCAGCACCGTCAGGTCTCCGCGTGACAGCATGGTTGCCGCGCAACCCAGGATAAGCCGCGGATTGCCACGGATTTCCCGCAATCCGATGCGGGCATTTTCCAGAAACGGCAGGTGTTCTTCATGCTCGGTTGCACGACCTTTCTTCAGGCCGCCGTAACTAAGCAGTGCGGCAAACAGCGCCAGCGCCGATCCGATCCACAATGTATATGTGCTGGCCTCGACTGGTGTATAGCCCTGCGCCGTAAACAGGCGCGGCAGTTGCGTTAATCCGGAGCCTACGACAATGACGCCTATGGCCGAGAAAATGCCATTCAACGCGATGAATTTGCCGCGTGAGGCATTCTGCGGGTAGTCTGCCATGATCGAAGCAATCATGGTGGTGCAACAGGCAATACCCACCGACATGAACACACGATAAAACAGCAATTCACTTTGCGATTCTGCCAGCGGATAAACGATCAGCATCAGGCAGGTAATCACGAAGCCGCTGCTAAAAATTGGCCGACGGCCGACGATGTCGGACAGGTTGGCTAGTGGTGCGGCAACCAGCAGCGTGGTGATTTCAGCAATAATGTACAGGGTCGCGGTGAACGAACCTTCACCGCCCGTCATGCCCAGCTGCTCCTGCAGCAACAGGGGTTGAATCAGCCCGACCAGATTGACAAAGCCGATGGCCAGTGCGCCGGAAAGAAACAACACCAGCGCATGGCGTGGCAGGACTCCCGGGCTCAGCCAGATCGGGCCGATGCGCCGCTGGTTCGCGTCAATATCAAGAGAGCGGTGGTCAGGCATGGGCACAAAACGCTGGCTATAGGGAGGGCGCATTGTGCATGATTAAATACTTAATTGATATTCCGGCGCTGTCGCTGAATCGGCAGTGATTTTTATCAACCAGTAAATTTGAGGCCTCAATGCCTGATGAATATTGTTGACGAAGTCAGGCAGGTATTGAGCCAATATGGGCTGGACGATGCTGCCGTAGAGCCACTCGGCAATGGTCTTATCAACCGCACTTTCAGTGTCTCGGCAACCGACGGCCGACGCTACGTATTGCAGCGGATGAACCCCATGTTCAACCCCAAAATAACCTGCGATACGGACAAGCTGACCCGGCAGCTGGAGCAACTGGGCGAAACCACGCTGCGACCCGTGCCGGCAAGCCTTGAGCCGCGGCGTCTGTGGGTGGATCAGGGGGATTATCATTGGCGGCTCAGCACTTTTATTGACGGCGTTTGTTTCGAGCGCCTGGAAACACCCGAACAGGCGGTGCAGGCGGGCCGCCTGCTCGGGCGATTTCATCGCAGTGTGGATTCGCTGCAATTGAATTTGCATGGCGAGCGGCTGGGTGTTCACGATACCCGCAGACATCTGGCCAACCTCGTGCAGGCACTGGACAATTATCGGTCGCACCCTCACTACGATGCGGTTGCCCTACTGGGCGAGCGGGTACTGGCTGCCGCCGAGGCTTTGCCGGTGTTGCCGGATTTGCCGGACCGACTGGTGCATGGTGATCCGAAAATCTCGAACCTGCTGTTCGACGCTGCCACCGGAAACGGCATCTGCATGGTGGATTTCGATACGCTGGCCTATATGCCATTGCCCTTGGAAATCGGCGATGCCATCCGCTCCTGGTGCAATCCCAGGGGAGAGGATCAGCGCCAGAGCCAGTTCAACATGGAACTTTTTTCCGGAGCCATGCAGGGCTATGCCGCCGCGGCCAGGGCGATGCTGCAGCCGGACGAGTGGCAGGCGTTTGTGCCGGCGGCAGGCATCATCATGGTTGAGCTCGCAGCGCGCTTCACTGCCGATGCGTTAACCGAAAATTATTTTGGCTGGGACGCGCAAAACTTTCCGGACCGCAGCACTCACAACCAGATCAGGGCAGAAGGGCAACTAAACCTTTATACCGACTATGCAGCACATCGGCAGCAGGCTGAAGCGGCGGTGGCCGCATGTTTTGCCTGAGCAGGGCTCACTCTCAATGACACAATGTGCAGGTGTCCAGCCGGGCCAGCAAAATAGCGCGGCTTGCGGCTGGTTGCATGGGATTCGTTTCTGAATGGCATTTGTCGCAGCTGTAACCGCGTTCGCTTACCAGCTTGTGTGACACATCAAAATGCCAGTAGCCTTCGGCGCCTGGCCGCGCCTGGCCCGCGGCATTGCGTGCGCCGCTGCTGCGATAGCTTAATGCCACGCCGGCGTCCTCGGCTGCGGCAGTGCCCGCAATGCGTCCCAGCATTACCGACGGACCCAGAAACGTGCCGGCACCGCCATAGCTGCCGTTGATTCCTGCGACGCCGGTCAGTTCGCCTGCGGCATACAATCCCGGTATCGGTACTCGTTTATCGTTGAGCATCTGGCCACGATGGTTGATGGCCGGGCCGCCCATGTTTTTGCGCGTCATGGGAAACGTGCGCATGGCGTAAAACGGTGGCGTCACGATCTGCCGCACAGTCCGGTCGGGCGGCGCGATTTTACTGAAGCGCTGAAATTTGAAATCCTCGCCTGCAGCTACCATGCGATTCCAGGTCTCCACCGTCGTCTGCAGACCGTGCTCCGGCAAGCCGGCCTGTCGGGCGAGATCCTGCAGGGTATCCGCATGGCTGGTAATGCGCGGGTTGTGCAGCACGTCATCACGAATGGTTTCGCGTGACAGCCATGGCGCGCCGCGCACAACCATGCGTCGCGCGCCTTCGGCATCAAAAACCATCCAGTACCCCGGGTCATCGAAACCCCGGGTGGCTTCGGTAACAACGCGGATATTGGCACTTTCATCGACAAACCGGTGGCCCACCGCATTCACCCAGATTGCCATCGGGTTCTGCGCCAGCAAGCCATGTTCGCCGCTGGTGTCGCGCGGATCAGGGATGCCGTTGTTGAAGGTAACCTGCCGATCCATATTTTTGAGTTCGGCACCAGCCCAGGCCGCCATCCGGTAACCGTCCCCTGTAGCAAACCGGCCTGCACCTTTCAGCAGGCGGCGTGGTTCCGCTGCGTCGGCGGTCCAGTTGGCGCGCACCTCGGCCAGGTTATTCTGCAGGCCGCCGGTGGCCAGCACGACGGCATTCGCGCGGTATAGCTGCTCGACACCGGTGCGTTCGTTGCGGGTCAGTACGCCGTTTATACGACCTCCCAGACGGGACAGCGCTATCGCGCGCGTGTTCCAGCGGAACTCTATATTGGTGTCGTAGAGCATTTCCCGCAGCAGCGGCACCACGGCATTGACTGCGGTGCCGCGCGTGAAATGAAAACGCGGCACACTGTCTTCGTTGGTGGGCAGGATCATGTGAAAGCCTACGCCCTTGCCGACCAGCCAGTCGTAAACGTCGCGCGCGGAATTTTCAGCATAGCGCCAGGCCCAGAATGCATCTGGGTTTTTGCCACGCAGAGCCCAGTCACCGAATGCCAGATCCGGCGAATCCTGAATGCCCTTGCTGCGCTGTAATTCGGTGTCCACCAGCGCGAAGCCGCCGGCTTTGACAGCGTGGCCGCCGCCTACCGAATTGGCGTCAATAAGAAGTACTTGCGCACCCTGCCCGGACGCTTCCAGGGCGGCCGCCAGCCCGGCAATGCCGGCGCCGACGACGATGACATCGGCGTCGCGTGCCACCGGAGTCTGACTGCAGGCGGCCAGCAGCAACGCGCAGAACAAATAGGTGCTGACGCGCGACAAGGGTTTGCTGCCGGCTATTCGGCCAGAGAAATCTCGACTATGCCGTCGTCGTTCCAGTCCGAGACATTCACTTTCACGCCCATGTCTTTGGCATAGCCGTGGATGCGTGGCGTAAACCACTGCTCGTGAATTTCCTGCTCGGTAAGATCGAACATCTTGAGCCTCTTGCAGGCATCAAGCACATGACCCCATGGCGATTTCCAGCGGCGCTTGCCCGGCTCGCTCTCGGTTTCGAGAACCAGATGATAGTGGCAGGCGGTGCGTTCGCAGAGGCCCACCAGGGCAGATTCCGTATCGCCGGTGCGTTCGATGATCATTTTCACCCGGCTGTTAATGGGCTCCATGGTCTTGATGTCATGAGCTACATACTCTTCCATCAGACCCTGATCTTTGGCGAACTGCATCGCCTGCAGCCGCGCCTTGACCAGCGCGTCGTTCATTTCATGCTGATAACCGGCGCTGTTGGCCATGGTTTTCAGCGCAAGCTGCACGGCCTTGCCGATCTGTTCTTCCTTGCCTTCAAAACCGGTCTTGGCGGCTTTGAAACCTGAACCATCTTTTTTCTTGGCGACTTCGGTGATTTGCTGCGAGTCGTCCAGATGTACTGCTCGAACCATGTTGCACCTCACGGGTAATGCATTTGCGTAGCCCGGACTGTACTTTACAGTCCCTTCCTATTAGCGGATAGTACGCGCCTTTTCTGCGGGCCGACAGCTTCCGTCCGTAATAGTCCACTTTATGGCCATCCTCTTTTTTGTCATAGTTTTCAGCAGCATGGGCTTTGGGCTCGTGTTGCCGCCGTTTATCTTCGTGGCGCAGAATTTCGGCGCTTCCGCCATGTTCGCGGCATTTATCGTGTCCACTTTTGCGATGGGACAGTTTCTGGCCACGCCGGTCTGGGGGCGACTCAGTGACCGCCACGGCCGCAAGCCCATACTGATTCTGACCATGCTCGGTTCGGCGGCCGCCTACGGGCTGATGGCTGTGGCAGACATGTACAGCAATGTCTGGCTGCTGCTGGCGTCGCGATTTCTGACCGGCCTGATGGCCGGCAACTTCGCTGCGGCTACTGCCTACGTTGCTGACATAACGCCGCCTGACAAGCGTGCCCAGGGAATGGGTACTGTGGGTGGCGCAGTCAGTCTCGGTTTTATGGCAGGGCCTGCACTGGGTGGATTGTTGTCCGGTGACACCGCGGCAACCGCGTCGCTGTTCTGGCCGTCAATAGTTGCCGTGATTGCTTCGCTGCTGACCATGCTGGCTATAGCGCTGTTTCTCAAGGAAAGCCTGCCGGCAGAAAAACGGCTGCAAGAAACAGCGACCGACACAGACAAGTCGCACACCCGGGCCGGTTCGTTCCGCCATATCATGCGCCGCCCGCTGCTTGCGCCCATGGTGTTAATGGGTTTCCTGGTGTTTTTTGCCATGACCAATTTTGAAACCACATTTCCGTTGTGGGCTGATGCCGGATTCCGCTGGGGGCCGCAGCAAGTCGGGTTCATGTTTATGTATCTGGGTTTCGTGGTGATGGTGACCCAGCTGTTTATTGTCGGCCGGCTGGCACCGATATTTGGCGAAGGCCGCCTGCTGCAATTTGCAGTTTGCTCCTACATTTTCGGCCTGCTGTTCATGGCGACTGTGCCGTTCAGCTTTGAGCCGGCGAACTGGAAGATCATGGTATTCGGCATCACTTTTACCGCACTGGGCGGCGCTATGTTCAATACCGCTTCCACCAGCTGGGTCTCCAAGCAGGCCGGTGAGCAGGAACGCGGTGCGGTGCTGGGGCTGTATCAGTCGGCCGGCTGGCTCGGTCGCTCCGTGGGCCCCACCATTTCCGGCTTGCTGTTCCAGACGCTGGGGCCGAACGCGCCATTGTTTGCCGGTGCCGCACTGATGCTGCCGGTGCTGATGATCGTGACCCTGCTCCGTCGCCGCCATGCGGCAAGCGAAGAAGTCGCCGCCTGACTCGGTTTGAGACATGTGCCGGCGGCGCCCGGTGCTATTATCGGGTGTCTGAAAGGGGCCGCTGAATCCGTACCGGCTCCGCCAACGATTATGTTGCTGGCCGGGCAGTCCGGCCGCAGCGACGGAGACAAGTATGTACATCAATTTCTGGTATCCCATGGCCACCAGCGAAGAGCTGGCCGACAAGCCCCTGAAGGTCAAGGCTCTCGGTCAGGATTTTGTTTTGTTTCGCGGTGAGGACGGTCTGGCCAAGTGTGTCAGCAATACCTGCACCCATCGCGGCGGTTCACTGGCCGGCGGCAAAATTAACGGCAACTGCATTCAGTGTCCGTATCACGGCTGGGAATTCGATGCTGAGGGCCGTTGCCACCGCATTCCGTCGCTAGGCCCCAATCCCAAAATCCCCTCGCGCACGCGCATTGACGCTTACCCGGTGGATGAGCGGCACGGCATGGTGTTTGCGTTCCTCGGCGATCTCCCGGAGGAAGAGCGTCCGCCGATTATTGATGTTAAGGAATGGGAGCAGGAAGGCTGGACCAGTACCCTGCAGACTTACACCATCAAGTGCAACTATGAGCGCTCCATCGAGAATGGCATTGACCCGGCGCATAATGAATTTGTGCATGACACCCACGGGTTTCAGGGCGAGGACGAAGAGTACAAGATTGGCGAAATGCGACTCGAGGACAGCACCTGGGGCCAGGGCTTCTGGCATACATTCAATGCGCCAAGTCTGACCAAGGAAAGCGAGCTCGCTGAGGTGCGCAAGGATGCCGGCGATCTGGAGGTGGGCACCGGCTATCATGGCGCCAGTCATGTGTGGACCTATATTCATCTGTCTGCAACAGACTGGATGCATCAGTATCTGATTGAACGGCCGATCGACGAACACAATACGGCCGTCTACCTGTTGTGCATGCGGAATTGCTACACGGATGCGAAGTTCGATCAGAACGTTATTGATCGCAACCAGTATGTTGCTGAGCAGGACGTGACCATAGTTGAGTCGCTGCATCCGGTCATCACGCCCGATACCAATACTAAGGAATTCATGGTGCCATCCGACAAGTGCATTCTGCTGTATCGCGAATCACTCAAGGAGTGGGAGCAGAAGGGCTGGAAAATCGATACTGATGCAGTTGCCGCGCAGGAAAACAAGACGGCATTTGCTATACCATCGCCGGCCCGGCGCGAGCAGAAGGGCTGGGTGCTGGATGCCATACCGCTGAAAAAACCCTCCGCCGAAGCCGAAGACCTGGCCGCTGGCTAAGCAGCCCACAATCGAGCGCCACTTCGCCACGGTTGATACGCGCTGGGGTGTTAAACAAATTCATTACCGGCGCTGCGGGGCAGGCCCGGCGGCGTTGTTGCTGCATCAGTCGCCGCAATCATCGGGTGAATACGAGGCATTGATGCGCGCATGGGCCAATCGCTTCACGGTTATTGCGCCCGATTATCCGGGCTTCGGCATGTCCGACCCCTTTGGCGCAGATGGTGAACTTGAACTGTCGCTGGCCGATTTTGCCGAGGTGCTGATTGCATTCATGGATGAAATCGGTGTTGCTTCGGCATCGGCTTACGGTTTCCATACTGGTGCCGGCATGGCGGTGGCCATGGCCGATTTCTCGCCGTCCCATATCAGTGCAGTTTATGCGAACGGCTACGTCATTCTGCAGCAGCAGGAGCTGGATGAGATTCTCAGCGGTTACCTGCCCCGTTTTGAGCCGCACTGGGACGGCAGCCATTTGCTGTGGATGTGGAGTCGCAATCACGATCAGCTGGTTTTTTACCCCTGGTTTGACCGGCGTGCTGAAGCCCGCATCAAACGAACGGTTCCATCGCCTGAGGTATTGCAGCAGTGGGCCATGGAGTTTTTGCGGGCGGGCGATCACTACCGGGTCGGTTACCGGGCGGCATTCAGCTTTCCCGGTGACGTGCCGCTGCGCACCCTGCAATCGCCCGCGATTATTACTGCAACCAAAACAGATGTGCTCAGCGGTTACCTGAGTCGCGTCACCGAACCCTCTGCGCAGGTGCAGGTGCGGGTAGGCGGCACGATGGAGGAAAACCTTGCGGAAGCCGCAGAATTTTTTCTGCAACATCCCGGCAGTGATGTCGCCCCGGTGTCAGACACCAGATCTGTAAAGGGCTGTGCGTGGAATTTTACGGTGCAGTACCCCCATGGCTACATCCGGGTCAGAGCCGACATGGCGCCACAGGGTACGCCTGTGTTGATTGTTCACGGAGCAGGCGGGTCGTGTGAGACGGTGGAGCCCTGGTTGCAGGCATTCAGGAGCAACCGTCCGGTGGTGGCGCTGGATTTGCCCGGTCACGGCGAAACCGATGGCCTGCCTGACAACATCGGTTTTCTGGATGCCTGCGAGGCAGCCATAGCGGCCGTCCTCGACAAACTGCAAATAGAACAGGTTGATGGCTGGGGGCAGTGGGGCGGCGCTACGGTGCTGGCCGCTGCAGCTTCCCGGCAGCCGCAACGCTTTCGCAAGCTCGCTCTGAGCGGTGTGCAATGTCTGGAAGCCGGCCAGGCCAAAGAGCTGGCTGCTAACTTTGCACCGCGCATCGAAACACACTGGCATGGCGGGCATTTGCTGGAATACTGGCAGGTAGCGCGGAACCAGAGTCTGTTCTGGCCCTGGTACGAGCAAACCGATGCGGCTGCAACCGAAGGTGAACCGCATGTTGAGCCGGAGATCGTTCACGTTCGCACGCTTGCGCTGCTGAAAAGTGCCGCGGTTCTGCCAGCCGCCGCGCGCGAGCTGTTCGCTTATCCGCTGGTCGGCACTCTGCAGCAAATGCAGGCGGGTTTGCTGCTGGCTGCGGCACCATCGGATCCGAACCGGCCGCACACGGAAAATGCTGCCAATCTGACTGACACTGCCTACCGGGAATTGCCCGAAGACATTACCGCGCAGGCAGCGCTACTGACCGACTATTTTGATGGAGTAACAAATGAGCAACCCAACTGACGATCACAAACACGACCAGCTAAATTCGTCGCCGGAGTACAGTATTGATCGACGTAATCTGCTGGCCGGTGCCGCTGGACTTGCGGCAGGTATGCTGGGTGCTGGTCCGGCAGCGGCGGGCGGCCACGTCTCATCAAAGATGCCGCTCAGTGACGAAGACAAAATCGCGAGGTCCGTCGGTGCCGGCGCACAGATACTGGTAACCGGAGCCAACCGTGGTCTGGGGCTGGAATTCACCCGCCAGTATGCAATGCGCGGTGCGAAGCTTATTGCAACGGCGCGCAAGCCGGAACAGGCGGACGAACTCAATGCGCTGGCGGCCGAATACAGTGACATAGTGGTCGAAAAACTGGATGTGACTGATCATGCTGCAATTGATGCGCTGGCCGCGAAGTATGCCGATACGCCGATCGATCTGCTGCTAAA
>JAUIEY010000258.1 GCA_030429685.1 Gammaproteobacteria bacterium | reverse complement strand
GCAGTGACCCCATTGCGCTGAGATGAGCCGCCTTGCTCATCTTCATGAAATAGTGACCGCCAAACATTCTGCCGATGGTTGGCGTGCCCATGCCGCCGCCCAGGCTAATGATCTTTTTCTGTTTGCTGGCCAGCACCTGGTCGAGAAAGGCGGCGCTCACGCGCAGCGAGCCGATGCTGTTTACCTCAAGTACGCGCTGCAGTTCCTGAAAATCAAAACTGCCCAGCGTCTGTGCCCGCAAATCGCCGTAGATGCCGGCATTATTTAGCAGCACATCGATGGGTAGCCCGGCATATTTGCCGGCGACAGCAGCAACTTCCCTGTCGCTGGTCACATCCAGCTGTTCCAGCGCGACCTGCGGGAATGCTGCGGCGAGTTCCCGTAACTCTGTGGCTGCTCGCGGATTTCGGCAGGTTGCGATGACATTCCAGCCGGCCTGCGCATATTGCCGGGCAAATTCCAGTCCCAGCCCGCGATTTGCGCCGGTGATCAGCACCGTGGATGCCTGCGGCTCAAATGCGGGTTTCCCGGACTGCGTAAGGGCGCAGCTACCACCAGCCACGGCCAGAAACATCAACAGGAGCGCTTTGGTTATACTCTGCACGGGTTTGTAACCTGCCTTAGAACAATATCAGGGTCTGTATGTCAGCTTATCTGTTTCCGCTTTATTCGTTTATCCATCTTATTGTGATGCTTTGGTGCTTTTCCCTGCTGCGCCGGCATCGCGCGCCCGGCGCCTTGCTGACCGCACTGATCGCCGCCGGGCTTGTCTACGATAACGGCATAATCGCGCTGGGGTCGAGTATCGGCGTGGGGCCCATTCTGGAAGCATTGAACTGGCCGCGGTTTGTGCTGCATGCGCTGTTTACGCCCTTCATGATGATCGCAGTAACACAAATGGCTGTGGCCGGCGGAATTCGCTGGGCCGCAGGGCGACCGTGGCAAATCACGGTCTGGATACTGGTGCTTGCCGGCATGGCAGAAGGGCTGTTCGGGCATCTGCTCGGGCTGGACCTGAAGCCCGCCTGCTTCAATGGCGTGGTCCGCTACACCGCCAACCTGAACCCGTCGCAGTTTTGCTCCGATACCCAGGTTGCCAGCCAGGGCGGCGGGCCGCCGATTCCCTCTATAGTCGGAAATCTGGTCACGCTGATCATTGGTTTCGCTCTGTGGCGGCGCAACGACTGGATTTGGCTGATGACCGGATCGCTGGTCATGTTTGTTGCGGCCGCTATACCTTCCAGTGGTTTTGGACTGGCGCCGGGGAATGGAGGCGAGGTGGTGTTGTTGCTAACCTACGCGTTTACTGTCAATCGTTTTGGCCGTCGCCGCGCTCCTGCAGGGACGGTCTGACGGCAAAGTCAATCCAGGTAGTGAAAATTTCGCATGAGTGAGAATTTCGGTTTTGCCGCGGAAATAATCCGGCGCAGTGCGGCAGGCTATGCCGGCCTGGCCGCCTCAATGCTGACCGACCGGGAGCGTGAGTTACTGGAGCAGGCCGGCGCCCAGGAACTCTGGAAAAAGCACCTGATTCAGCGCCTGCTGGAATTGTCTGCAGCGCTGGGTGCGGGTGAATCACGCCTGTTCAGTGAACGGGTGGTCTGGTCACGCAAGACTTTTGCGGCCAGAGACCAGGACGATCATCTGCTTGCAACCAGCCTGAAGTGTCTGCGCGATGTGCTCGCCGATGCACTGCCGGCCAGGGCGGCGCAACCCGCAACGCGGTTTCTGGATGCGGCCATAACTGAACTCGATCAGCCGATGCCGCAGCCTGAGGCGTCCACGCTGGACCCGGCCACCGCCACCGGCCGGCTGGCATTAACCTATTTGCAGGACGTGCTGGAAGGTAACAGCGCGCAGGCGTCGCGCTCGATTGTTGCCGCGGTGGAGCAGGGGATGCCTGCGGCAGACGCTTATATAGAGGTATTGCTCGGCGCCCAGCGTGAAATAGGCCGCCTGTGGCATGCCAACGAAGTCAGTGTGGCCGAGGAACATCTGGTTTCGGCAACCACGCAGAAAACCATGGCGGTGATTGCGCACGTCGCGCAACGCCAACCCGGCAACGGTGCGACGGTGGTGTCGGCCTGCGTGGCTGGTAACGCGCATGACATAGCGTCCCGGGCGCTGGCTGACCTGTTCTACCTGGCCGGCTGGCGCAGCATTTTTCTGGGCGCCGACGTGCCGGTAAGCGATTTGCCGGCGGTGCTGGATGCCTACGACGCTGATCTGCTGACTCTCACGGGTACGCTCAGCACTCAGGCCGGTGAAGCCGCCGCGGCCATACGCGGCGTCCGCGAACATTGCGAGCGCCCTGTTAAAGTGATGGTGGGTGGTGCTTTGTTCGATGAAGCACCGGATATGGCAGGCTCTTTTGGTGCCGATGCCTATAGTGCTGATCTGCGGGAAGCGCTGAGCATCGGCGCGCAGTTGCTGAAAGCCTAGCTGCTGCGGCTACTTGTCGGCCGGGTCGGCCGACTGTCCGCCGCCGGGCGCATTGCGCAGCAGTTTTTGCCGCAGATTTGCCGGCATGCGGTTACTGCTATTGGCTGTGTCCATGCTGGCCAGA
>JAUIEY010000257.1 GCA_030429685.1 Gammaproteobacteria bacterium | reverse complement strand
GATGTGGTCGACTATGAAATGCAATACCTCTACAACGACGGCGATCAGTGGCATTTCATGGATCCGTCCAGCTACGAACAGTACGCAGCCGACGCTGCGGCCGTGGCAGACGCGCAGCAGTGGCTCAGTGAGGAAGATCTGTGCAATGTGACTTTATGGAATGGTTCACCGCTGCTGGTTGAACCGCCCAATCATGTTGAGCTGGAAATTGTCGAAACGGACCCGGGGCTTAAGGGCGATACCGCACAGGGCGGTGTAAAGCCGGCGCGGTTGTCCACCGGTGCGACCGTCAGGGTGCCGCTGTTCGTTGAAGAAGGCGAAGTGATTCGTATCAATACCCGCACCGGCGAGTACGTTTCGCGCGTCAAATAGCTGCCAGGCGTTTCAGCCGGCGGGGCGAAAGCTCAGCGTTGCGGCAAGGTTACGGTAGTTGCCCGCCAGCATTAGCAGGCGGTCAATGCCGACTGCAACTCCGCAGCAATCCGGTAACCCATGTTGCAACGCTGTCAGCAGATGCTCATCAATATCAATGACTGGCAGCCCGGCGGCTGCACGCCGGTCGTTGTCCGCCACAAAACGCCTGCGCTGTTCGCCGGCATCAGCCAGTTCATGAAAACCGTTGGCCAGCTCCAGGCCGTTCAAAAACACCTCAAAACGTTCCGCCGAGTGCGGGTCGTCGGGCCTGGTGCGGGCCAGCATGGCCTGGTCAGCCGGATAGTCGGTAATTACCTGCAGCGTGCCGCCGGGCAAGCGCGGATACACCGCCTGGCTGATAATAAAATCCAGCCAGCCCTGGCGGTCGTTCCCCAACTGCTCACCCAATGCTACATGCCACGTCGGCAGGCCGGTGGCGAATTTCTGCAGTTCAGCCAAAGCTGCGGCGCCGGGGTCAATACCGGTATGTTCCCGGAATACATCGCGATAACCATATCGGTCAATTCCGGTTGGCAATTGCGGGCCGATGGCGGCGTGCAGACAACGGATAAAGTCGCAGGTTTCATCGACCATCGAGTCAAAACTGCTGTTTAGCCGATACCATTCCGCCATAGTGAATTCGGGCTCATGCCTGCTGCCGGATTCGCCGGCCCGAAACACCTTGCCGATCTGATAGATATCGCCGGAATCGGCAGCCAGCAGGCGTTTCATATGGTATTCCGGCGAGGTTCTTAGCCATATAGGTTCATGCTCTAACTGCAGCGATCGAATATGCGGGTCCGTAACGGCATGCCTGCCCAGCACCGGTGTCTCAACCTCCAGTATCTCGCGGTCGGCAAAAAAATCGCGGGCGACGCGCAGCAGGGTGGCGCGCTGTTGCAGCGTCTGGCGATTTGCCAGCGGCTGCCAGCTGGCGCCTGACGGAAAGGTGCCAGTCACCGGAATCGACCCAAGGTCGCACCGACCTGGCTAGCTTCGCCGGGTGTTGCGCTGGGCTGCCACTGCAATTCTGCCGCCGGGCCAAGCACCACTACCGTTGAGCCCATATTGAAATGCCCCAGATAGTCGCCCTGGCGCAGGTCGACGGCCGGGTTGCCTACATACTCGCTGACCACCACTACATCGTCATCCGGTGGCCAGATTTCACCACCCCAGGCCGTGGTGATGCTGGCCACATTGATAGCGCCTACCAGAACTACCGCGCAGGGGCCGCGCGGCGTGCCGAATTCGCATACCAGGCGTTCATTTACCGCGTAGAGATTCGGAATGGTCGCGGTTGTGCGTGCATTCACGGAATACAGCTTGCCAGGTATAAAGCGGGTGCGCAGCAGTGTGCCGTCCACTGGCATGTGTACACGGTGATAGTTGTGCGGTGCCAGGTAAACGGTAACGAATGCGGCATCGTTCAGCTGGTCGGCGAGATGTGCATCACCGAGGAGTTCGGCGGCACTGAAATCCATGCCTTTGGCCTGTATCAGCCGGCCGCGGTTCGCAAACCCCGCCTGCGCAATGGTACCGTCAGCCGGGCTGAGGAATTCTTCCGGCCGGGGATCCAGGCAGCGCGCGCCGGGGCGCAGTTCACGCGTGAAGAATGCATTGAAGCTGGCGTATCCTTCGGGTTCGGCAATCAGTGCCTCGCTGGTGTTGACAGGAAACAGCCCGCTGAAACCCCGAATCAGCAGGTTTTTCAGCCAGCGTCGTTCGCTGCGACTGAGTCGGTAGACCAGCCTGCCGAGCAGGCGGGCCGGTAACAGGCGGTGCAGTGCCACCAGAAATTTGTCAAAAATGCTTGCTTGCATGTGGAAATTGTATCGGGTCGGATAGGCGATGACAGCAGTTGAGGACAACGCATTGACAGTAGGCGCGCTGATTGAGCAAATCAGCGCCGAGCTTGTGGCGGCCGGGTTGTTTTACGGGCATGGCACTGACAATGCGGTCGACGAGAGCGCTGCGCTGGTGTTCCATGTTTGCGACATCGATCATCAGGACGCGGCGCAGGCATATTCGCGCCCGGTATCGGCAACGCAGCAGCGGCGCGTCGGACAAGTGCTTGCCGAGCGCGTTCAGACGCGCAAACCGCTGGCGTATTTGCTGGGCGAGGCCTGGTTTGCCGGGCTGCGGTTTGCCGTTGACGAG
>JAUIEY010000256.1 GCA_030429685.1 Gammaproteobacteria bacterium | reverse complement strand
TGCATGGAACAGTCGCGTTCGAACAGATGCACCGCGTTGCCATGACTGTCCGCCATGACCTGAAACTCGATATGCCGTGGCCGCTCAAGAAACTTTTCCATGTAAACAGTTTCATTGCCGAACGCGGCGCCTGCCTCGGCTTTCGTCAGGTTGATCGAGCTCACCAGCGAGCCTTCCGAATGCACCACGCGCATACCACGGCCGCCGCCGCCGCCGGCCGCCTTGATTATTACGGGATAGCCGATGTTGCGGGCGATGCGCCGGCACTCGTCACCGTTGTCGGGCAGCGGCCCGTCTGAGCCGGGTACACAGGGCACACCGGATTCCTTCATGGCGCGGATGGCAGAGACCTTGTCGCCCATGGTGCGAATCAGTTCGGGCGGCGGCCCGATAAAGGTAAAGCCGCTGCTGGCAACCCGCTCGGCAAAGTCGGCGTTTTCCGACAGAAAGCCGTAGCCGGGATGAATGGCGCCGGCATCGGTGACTTCGGCGGCCGCAATAATCGACGGCATGTTCAGATAGCTTTCTGCCGACGGACCGGGACCGATGCACACAGTTTCATCCGCCATCAACACATGTTTGAGATTGGCGTCCGCGGTCGAATGCACGGCCACTGTCTTGATGCCCAGCTCAAAACAGGCGCGCTGAATGCGCAAGGCGATTTCGCCGCGATTGGCTATAAGGACTTTATCCAGCATGTCGTATTCTTGTTCTTGCGTTACCCGATTTTGAACAGCACCTGACCGAATTCCACCGCCTCACCGTTCTCGACTTCAACGCTCAGTATGGTGCCGGCTACTTCCGACTCAATCTGGTTCATCATTTTCATGGCTTCAATGATGCACAGCGTGTCGCCGACGCTGACGGTATCGCCTGGCTTCACAAAGGGATCGGCTTCCGGAGACGGGGAACGGTAGAAGGTTCCCACCATCGGGGCATTGACGGTATTGCCGTCCGCCCCTGCTGCTTCCGGCGCGGCGTCGGCGGCGGGCACGCCTGGCGCCGGCTGCGCCGCTGCAATGACGGGCGCAACCGGAGCCGGCGCCATGGCAACGGGCGCTGCTGCCGGCACACCCTGCGGGTAGCGGCTAATGCGCACCGCTTCCTCGCCTTCGGTGATTTCAATTTCGGCAATGCCGGACTCTTCCAGCAGCTCGATCAGTTTTTTGACTTTTCGGATATCCATTGAATCTCTTTCCAGGCAGCTTGGATTGAATTAGTCCTGCAACAGGTGGTCGGCGGCCTGCATGGCCAGTAAATAACCCTGCGGTCCGAGTCCGGCTATTACGCCTGCCGCAATATCGGAAAAATACGACTGACGGCGGAACTCTTCGCGGGCATGAATATTGCTGATGTGTATTTCGATAAACGGTATTGCCACCCCCAGCAGCGCATCACGCAGCGCAACGCTGGTATGAGTGAAGGCGCCGGGATTGAGCAGGATAAAATCAGTATGCCCGGCGGCTTGTTGCACGCGGTCTACCAGGTCAGCTTCGGCGTTGCTCTGCATGCAGTCGAACCCGTGGCCGAGCTCACCGGCCCGCGCGCGTAGCTGATTTTCGATGTCTGCCAGCGTGGTGGCACCGTAGAGTTCCGGTTCGCGGGTGCCGAGCAAATTCAGATTGGGGCCGTTAATGAGCAGAATCGATGCCATCTGGGAATTATGTATAGCCGCAAGATGGGCGCAATTTTAACGGATTTAGCCGCAATTTAAAGGTTTTTAGCCGAATTTTTTGAAATCTGCCCGACAGTTTAGAGGTCGGCAAGCCGGTCACGTGCAGTCTGCAGATCCAGTTGTCCCGCGGCATAGCGCCCGGAAACCGCTGCCAGCTTCGCCAGCTGGGCACCGTCTATTTCGCCGATGTGCACTGTCAGTATGTTGTTGTCTGCGGCGCTCAGCACCGAAAATGGCAGGCCGAGTCCTTCGAGGCCGAACAGTGCGCTGACTTCTATCGCATCGGCTTCGCCGACCAGGTTCGGATATGTAACTCCGTATTCCGCCAGAAACAACTCCACATCATCGCGTCGGTCAATGGCAATGCCGACGACCTGGATGCCGTGTACAGCCTGTTCGCTGTGCAGTTTTTGCAGCAGCGGTATCTCGCGCCGGCATGGTGCGCACCACGTAGCCCAGAAGTTAAGCAATAGCGGTTGCCCGGACCATTCACTGATGTCCCGCGCGCGACCTGCAGTGTCATTGAGCGTGAACCCGGGCAGCACTTCGGGAGCACCGGCATGCTGTCCGGCGCGCGGCAGCGAACTGTTGTCCGGCTGCGGCGCGCTCAGTTCCAGATAGACGCGCATGCCGATAATGGCGCTGCACACCATGACCACCGCGAGCAGCAGGTTTTTTGTCCAGTCAGGCATGGAATTGCTTGCGAATTCTAAGGAGCAGTTTAAGAGCTTGATAGTGTTATGTATTTACGCCGCTTTTGCCTTGGCGACTAATGCCACCTGATTGACGGGCACACGCAGGCGCCAGACGTACCCATCCACTATGAAGTGATGCAGGTTAATCATTGCGATGCACAGTATCGCGCTTTGGGCATAGGAAGCGCCCATGAAGACGAAGATATAGGGCCACAGGTT
>JAUIEY010000255.1 GCA_030429685.1 Gammaproteobacteria bacterium | reverse complement strand
ACCCGTGTGGCGAACAGCCGCTGCCGCCTTATGGTTCGTGTCTGCTGGGCTCGGTGAACCTGACCCGCTTTGTGCGCGAACCGTTTACCGAGGGTGCGTATTTCGACTGGCAGGAATTCCGCGAGGTGGTGGGTATCTTTACCCGCATGCTCGACAACGTGGTGGAGATCAACGGTCTGCCGCTGGATGGCCAGCGCGACGAGATCATGCGCAAGCGCCGTCACGGCATGGGCTTTCTCGGTCTGGGTTCGACCCTGACGATGCTGCGCCTCAAGTACGGCGGCGACGAGTCGGTGAACTTTACCGAAATGGTGGCGCGCGAACTGGCCGTGGCCGGCTGGCAGGCGGGGCTGGATCTGGCGCGCGAAAAAGGTCCGGCGCCGATCATGCTCGAGGATTTTACGGTCACAGCAAAGATGCTGCGCCAGCGCCCCGAAATGGTGACGGACGGCTGGCAGGTCGGTGACGTTATCAAGGGCAAGGAATTGCATGGCCGTTACAGCCGCTACATGCAGCGCGTGGCCGAAGTGGAACCGGAACTGGTGGAACAGCTGGTGCAGGAGGGCTCGCGCTTTACCCATCACAGCTCCATTGCGCCCACCGGCACCATTTCCCTGTCACTGGCGAACAACGTCAGTAACGGTATCGAGCCGAGTTTTGCCCATCACTACTTCCGCAACGTGATTCGTGAAGGCCGCAAGACCAAGGAAAAGGTTGATGTGTTCTCGTATGAACTGCTGGCATACCGGCAGCTAGTCAACCCGGGCGCGATGCCGGTGGCCGGGGACGACAGCACGGCACTGCCCGAGTATTTCACCACCGCCGAGGACATCACCCCGCGTGAACACGTGGACATTCAGGCGGCAGCGCAGAAGTGGGTGGACTCATCCATTTCCAAGACAGCCAATGTGCCGACGGATTTCGCCTACGACGAGTTCAAAGACATATATATGTATGCCTACGAGAAAGGGCTCAAGGGCTGCACCACTTTCCGCTTTAACCCGGAGGCTTTTCAGGGTGTGCTGGTCAAGGAGAAGGACCTGGAAAACACCCGCTACACCTTTGTGCTGGAAGACGGTTCCGAGGTTACTTTCGCCGGCAACGAAGAAGTGGAATACGACGGCGAAACGCACACTGCCGCGAATCTGTTCGATGCGCTCAAGGAAGGCTACTACGGCAAGTTCTAGCCGCAGCAGGCATCAGCAGTTAACAGCTTAAACAGGATCGAACATGTCAAAACAGAAGATTGCCAAAAAGATCGTCGATTACCGTATTGATCAGGCAGAGTCCGACAAGGCCGCGCGGCCGGCTTCAGCCACGCCGCTGGTTGACCCCAACGCGGCGGAGAAACTGGCTGAAAGCAAAGTCGTGCGCATGCATGAGAAGCTGGACCGTCCCGAAATGCTGCGCGGTTCCACCTACAAGGTGAAAACCCCGGTGGACGATCACGCCATGTACGTGACCATCAATGACATCGTGCTGAACCCGGGTACCGAGCACGAAAGTCAGCGGCCGTTCGAGATTTTCGTGAATTCCAAGAACCTCGATCACTATCAGTGGATCGTGGCGCTGACGCGCATCATGTCAGCGGTGTTCCGCAAAGGCGGCGACGTGACTTTCGTGGTGGACGAACTCAAGGCAGTGTTCGACCCGCGCGGCGGTTACTGGAAGCCGGGCGGCAAGTACATGCCATCCATTATTGCCGAGCTGGGCCATATTGTTGAGAAGCACCTGCAGTACATCGGCATGCTGCCGCAGGACAGTCTGGACGAGCATCAGAAGCAGCTCATCGAGAAAAAACGTCAGGAATACGAAGAGTCGCGCAAGCAACCCGACATGCTGGTGAAAAATGAAACTCCGGCCGCCCGGGGTGAAACGCTGGAAGGTGCGCAGCTCTGCGGCAAGTGCCACGATCGCGCGGTAGTGTTGATGGATGGCTGCATGACCTGCCTGTCATGCGGCGACAGCAAGTGCGGCTAAGCGGTTCAGGCTGAACCGAGGCTGCCGCGGCGCACGCCGTTACGCTGACTGCCGCCGTCCGGTCCGTACAGGGAGCTTTCGGCACCGCCGTCGTTACGCAGCACCGCCAGTGTCTGTTCAATGTACTTGTGCTGCCAGCGGATCAGCATGCCGTTGCGTTCATTCTTTTCCTTGCAGCCATGCGCCAGTTTGGCGAGTTTTTCCCAGCGCACGCTGATGTCCGGGTTGGCGGCAATCTGCCCGGCGTCGGGCAGCAGTTGTGCCCGCTCCGCGCCCAGCCGCCGTGCCGTTTCTATGCATTTCAGTTTTAGCTGGCTGGCCGCGGTCAATGCCTCCGCATCGCGGGCCTCGAGAGCGTTGTGTTCGGAATCCAGCACCTGCATCACCGCCTCCAGGGCGCTGATTTCCTGGTCAAGTAACCGGGTTGCGTTGCCGAGATCGGTGCTTTGCGTCTGCATGTTCACCGTGGTCAGGAGAGATCCTGCTCCAGCTGCATGAGCTTGCGGGCAATTTCTTTACCGTCAACCTGATAGTCACCGGCATCCACCTGTTCACGCAACGCATCCACCCGGGCCTGATCCACTTCAGGCAGTTCGGCCAGGCTGGCTTCGATG
>JAUIEY010000254.1 GCA_030429685.1 Gammaproteobacteria bacterium | reverse complement strand
GGTCCGCCGGATCTTTGTCCCTGTATTGAGTTTGTGCCGGGCATTGGTATTTCGGCAGGCTTCGGCGGCTTTATTTTCGGTGATATCTTTTCCGCTTCGGTACCGGGGCTGGATTACATCAACGAATCGGAGACCGATCTTTTTGCAACGTTTGGTGAAATTGAGTACGACATCACCGACGACCTGACGTTTGCACTGGGCGGCCGTTACACCGACTACGAAGAAACATTCAAAGATGGTGATCCGCCAACGCCGGCGCTGGCCGTGCGCAAGTTTGATGACGATTTCTTTAACTGGCGTACCAGCCTGAATTACCGGCCGGACGATCTCACCAAGATATATTTTGCCATTGCGACCGGTATCAAGCAGGGTGGGCTGGAAACCTTTACGCCGGAATATTCGGACCCGATGATCCCCAACGACACGGTCATTCTGGAGTTCGGTCAGGAAGAAATTCTCACCTACGAAGTTGGCTATTCAACGGTGCAGAATGACGGCAAGCTGCGCGTCAATGCTGCGGTGTTCTATTCCGACTGGTCTGACATCGTGCTGCCGCAGGTGATCACCGAAGTGAATGGCAATGCCATCACTCCGGAAGGCGTCTCCGGTAACATCGGCGATGGCAAGATTGCCGGTTTTGAGTTGTCACTGAACAACGCTTTCAATGACGCACTCGATGGCGGTATCGGCCTCTCCTATAACCGGGCCCGATTCAACAAGGGTCAGGTCGAAAGCTTTATGGCATTCCCGAGTTTTGCCCCCAACGGCAGCATGGCAGGGCAGAAGTTCTCGCGGCAGCCGGAGTTTCAGGCTAACGCCAACCTGACCTTCCGCACCCAGTTCAACAGTGACTGGGAGTGGTATACCCGCGGTGACGTCAACTACCAGTCGCGCTGGTATGTTGGTCTGCCGAATCAGGCCCGCATTCCGGGCCGTTTCCGCGCCAATGCCCGCATTGGCCTGGATTCGGAGGTCTACACCATTGAGTTCTGGATCAACAATGTGTTCGATGACGACACCGTTGATTCCGCATTCCGTGATGTCTACCTGGCCAATGCACTGCCGGACGGCACCAACAACTTTGATACGTTGTTCCCGTGGCGTCTGACAGTCGCGCATCCGGAGCGTCGCACTTTCGGTGTGACCATGCGGGGCCGGTTCTAGGGCCGATTGTGGCGCCGCCGGTTTGCAGGCGGCCGCATGCAGGACGCCTTGCGTAGGACGCCCTGCGCAGGACGCCTCGCGCAGGACAAGGGCCGCCCGCAGCTTAGTCTGCGGGCGGTTTCATTTAGGGGATAGACAGGGTGGCAGTGACATGCAAATCAAGAACCTAGCGCAGTATTTCTGGCCGGTCGTACTGACCGTGCTGGCACCAGGCGGCGCCGGCGCCGGGCAGGCCGACCTGCACCATGCTATCGGCGACCCGGCCCGCAAGGACCGCGAGGTTGCACTGGTGCTGGATGGCATTGTTGAGACCGTTGCCGGCACAACCATCACGCCGGAACAAATGGCCGAGCGGTTGAGTGACACAGGGTTGTTGTTTATCGGCGAGACGCATACCAATATCGACTATCACCGCGTGCAACTGCGGGCCATCCGGGCTCTGCACGAAGCCGGCCGCGAAGTCATGATTGGGCTGGAGATGTTTCCCTACACTCAGCAGGCTGCGCTGGACAAGTGGATAGACGGCGAGCAGAGTGAGCAGGAATTTGTCGAAGCGGCCGAGTGGTATACCTACTGGGGTTACAACTGGGAGTACTATCGCGAGATTTTTGTCTATGCGCGTGAGAACGGCCTGCGCATGTATGGCGTCAACACGCCGCGCGAAGTGGTCAGCGCCGTGCGCCGCAAGGGGTTTAAAGACCTGACGCCGGAAGAGGCCGAGCATATTCCCAATGGTGTGCTGCCGGTAACCGACGAACAACGCACCATGTACCGCAGCTTTTTCGATCCTGATGATGCTCTGCACATGAGCGACGACGGCATGCTGCGGGCGCAGGCCACCTGGGATGCCACCATGGGCTGGAACGCCTTGCAGGCCCTGCGCAATCACGGCGGCGACAATGCCGTCATGGTAGTGCTGATCGGATCGGGTCACGTTACCTACGGGCTCGGTGCCGAGCGCCAGACTGCACCGTATTACGACGGCAATATCGCTTCGCTGATACCGGTGCAGATTGCTGACGATACCGGTGCGCCGGTGGAAAAAGTGCAGGCTTCCTACGCCAATTTTATCTGGGGGCTGCCCAAGGCGGAATATGAAATATATCCGTCACTCGGGTTATCGCTCATGGGACCCATCGGCAAGGAGCCGACCCAGATCATCCAGCTCAGTGAAGGGTCGGTCGCGGCGCGCGCCGGCATTAAAGTGGGCGATGTGCTGGTCAGTCTGGACGGCGAGCAGGTCAGTAGCGGTGTCGATCTGCGCCGCATCGTCTCGGCCTGGCGCTGGGGTGATGTGGTTACGGCGGAAATCAAGCGTGACGGCAAGCAGCAACAAGTCAGCATTGCTGTCAGACGTGAGCTATAGCGGAGAAAAATAATGAGAAACAGCGTGTGCCGTGGTTATCGCGGTGTTTTTACCGGTCTTGCCCTGTTGC
>JAUIEY010000253.1 GCA_030429685.1 Gammaproteobacteria bacterium | reverse complement strand
TGCAGCAGTCAGTTTGACCGGGCCGAGCAGGCGCACGGTAGCCACCAGAAAAACAATAAAAGCTAACAGCGAAACCGCGCCGCCCTCCAATGCGAGCCGCAGATAAAACGGATCCAGTGCGCCCAGTTCCAGCGTCTCGACGATGTTGCGCGCATAACCAAAACCGAACAATGGCGCTTCCAGCAGCAGCAGCGGCACCGTTACGTAGGCTGTCAGGCGCGCTTCAGTGCTGCGGGCATAAGCATCACCGAACAACAGTTCGCGGAGTAATTCCTCCGCAAACAGGCCGAACATGACTGCTCCCAGAATCCCGGCACAGAGGGCAATCAGAAACCGGCCGGTTGCCGCCATATCGCGGGTAAGCCACCGATAGCCGTACCAGGCAAACACCAACAAGACGACTCCCAGCGCTGCGCGTGAACCGGAGAACACAGCCGTCGGCAATGTCAGAAACACTGACGCTCCGGCCAGCACCCGCACCAGCAGATTACTGGCGTTCACGGCAAGATACATCACCAGCGGCAACGCCATGCCGAGCAGCGCCGTTAGTTTGAGTGGATTGTCGAATATTCCCATGGCGCGAAAAGTGTCGTCACGCATGTGGCCGGCGAGCAATTTATCGTCGCGACCGGCAACATCAAAGCGCAGGCTGAGGTTGTCAGGGAAAATAGTTTCCTGAGCAACATACTCGTACACCGACACAAGCTGATTGAACAGCAACGACACCATTACCAGCCCCAGCACTATGATGATCTGCGAGCGGGTTCGCACGTAGGTTACCGCCAGCAACACAATGAACAGGCTGATCAGGCTTTCGCTGATAAGCTGGCCCGCGACGCTCAAGTCAAGCCGGCCGATCAGCAGGTTGCCCAGCAGCCTCGCCAGCAAATAGACCAGCAATGCGGCTAGCGCCAGTCTATAGCGCTGCAGCAATTCCCAGCCTCGACGCACTTCGACTGAACCCCACAGCGCGCGCACCAGGTACATTGCCAGCAGCAGGAACAGCATGGCTCTCTGCATGGTCAGCGCGAATCCGTCATCGGCAACACCCATGGCGAAAAAACGCGGGTAAATGCCGTAGAACAGGATGGCGACGAAAAACGCCGCGCGCATATCAAAAAATAGCAGTGCCGCAAAAGCCAGCAGCGTCACGACAAATAGCAGAGTAATTTCCATTCCTTGCCGCCCGCTATTGCTGCGTATCGCCCAGCAGCGGCAATACTCCCAGACGGCGCCACACCAGCAGCGCCGCAACCAGATTGTTGACGACCAGGCCTGCCGTAGCGGCTATCGCGGCGCCTACGTCCTGCCACGGTGGGATGAGCGCGAAGCAGAGCACCAGAATAACAATGCCGCCGGCTGCGCTCGACAGTCGATGATCGTGTTCATGCCCGGTCATGATGAGCATGGAACGCACCGGACCCGTCAGCGCATTAAATAACTGCCCGCCAGCCAGAATCCACAACAGCAGACCGGCACCGGTGAATTCACTGCCGAACAGACCAAGCAGTAGTTCGGGTGCCGCAAACAATGCCACGGCAACCGGAACCGAAACAGCCAGCATTAGCAGGGTCGCTTGTTGCGCCAGCCGAAAAAAACCGGCGCGCTGATCTTTGGCCCACAATGCCGCCATTTTCGGCGCCAGCATCCGGTTTACCGGGACGGTTGCAAAAACCACCAGCGCCGCCAGACGATTCGCGGCGGCAAACAGACCGATGCTGGACGCAGTACTCCACATACCCAGAAATATAACCGGTGCCCATGGCTGGATGATCTTGTTGATCAGGTCCGAGGCCGCCAAAGAGCGGGCGCTGCGCAACAGCGGCGCGAAGTCGTAATTGCCCTGCAGAACCGGCCGGTAACTGCTGCAGCTGCGCTGCCACAGCACACTGACCAATAGCGTCACCCATGCACCGGCCGCATAGGCCTGAATCGCTGCAGCAAGATTCCAGCCGGAGACCAGCAGAAAAACACCCGTCATGAGCAGCGGCAGCAGTCCGGTCTGCACCAGCACAGCCGCGCCGACGTGCTTTTCGGCCTGCAGAAACTGGCCGTGCAGCATGCACAGGGCCAGCGGCACCAGCACGAAGACCATGCCGTGCAGACTGGCGGCAAGTTCCGGCTTGTCAAAAACCGTCAGTGCCAGCGACTGTGCACCGCCATAAAGCGCTGCGCTTATCAATATGGCTGCGGCCAGCACGAAGGCAACCGCACGCAGGTAAATCATCCCGGCAGCCTCGCGCTCCGCATGCGCCAGATGCGCTGCGACAAACCGCACGACCGTGCCGTCCAGACCGGCGCGGCTCAGCACCGCGGCCACGGTCACCACTGCCAGCGCCAGATAAAACAATCCTGAGTCCGCGGCGCCCAGCAACCGGGCAAGCATTACGCCAAAGGTAAAAACCCCCAGCGCCGCAGCTATGCGCGCGATCAGCCCGCCGACCGCGCCCCGCAACAATTCAATAAAGTGACTGTCCAAATCAGCAACTGCGCGATTCAGCGACAGCTATTCAGCGACTGCTGGTGTCGCCCGAAGCATCTGCCCGCAAGCGCCGGACCGCAAACAGCAAAAAGCTGGCAAACACGCCCAGAATCAGCCCGATCAGAAACCCGATCAGCACCA